>JBCCHN010000009.1:0-80133 GCA_039028695.1 Pseudomonadota bacterium | reverse complement strand
GGGATTCGAGCTCCTTCTTTAGCTCTGCCATACCCGTACCTCCCCTTCATAAGGATCGAAGGTGTCGATCTCGTGTGGGAAAATGCTGCGGATAGAAATCTCTTCCGAGGCCATGGCGATAAAGTCGTCACTCTCGTAAAGCACCATGGGTTTGGCCGCCATGGTGTCCTTGGCCATGCCCAGCTTGTCCGCCGTCGCCACCAGGTAGGTGAAGACTCCGTCAAGATCATGGACTGATTTGTGCATGGCTTCTTCCAAGTCCTCGCCCCGATCAATGGCATCGGCGATATAAACTGCGATCAGCTCTGAGTCGCAGTTGGACATGAACCGATGGCCGCGCCGCTCCAAAGCGCGACGGGAGCCCCAGTAATTTGTGAGCTGACCGTTATGCACCACGGAGACGTCGTTAAAGGGGTAGGCCCAATAGGGATGAGCCGAGCGGATATCCACGTCGGATTCCGTAGCCATCCTGGTATGACCGATGCCATGAGTGCCCTTAAAGCCTCCAAGGCTGTATTGGTCGGAGACCACGGTGGCATCGCCCAAGTCCTTGATCAATTCCAGACCACGGCCCAGAGACAGGATTTCCACCCCGTCAAGGTCCTCCACATACTTCACCAGACGGCGCAAATCCCCGTCGAAGGCGAAGATGTAGCGAAAAGCGTACTCCGTGGCGTCCCTGGTATCAGTGACCTTTGCACCGCTTTCCGCCAGACGGACATCGACCGCCGCGCGGCGGTCGACAACCTGCTGTTGGATGTCAAAACCGTGCTTCATCTCCTCCTGTTCGGCGACTTTGAAGCGCATGACATATTCGTTGGCTTGTTCACTGGGTCCGCCATAAAGGGCAAACCCAGTGGAGTCAGGGCCACGATGCTTCAAAGCCTGAAGCATCGCGGTCATCTCCTGGCCGATATCAGAGGACTTTCCTCTGTGTATGAGACCGGCAATTCCGCACATTGAACTTATTCTCCTCTTGCTAAATAAGAGCAACTTCGATCAGGGCAAATCAGATCAAGGCAGGCAGTCCCAATAGGTTTCCAGATCCCAATCGGTAACCGTTGCCATGTATTTTTCCCATTCGTCCCGCTTGTAGTGGGTATAGACCTTGTACATCTCGTCGGGCATGGCCGATTTGATGACCTCGTCCGCATCCAAGCGATCCAACGCCTCGCCTAAGGACATCGGCAGCTTTTTCACCTGTTTACCCGCTTCGATGGCCTGATAGATGTTGCGCTCCTCGGCGTCACCGGGATCCAGGTCATTTGAGATGCCGTCATCGAAAGCCTTCAAGAGGGCTGCCCCCATCAGATAGGGGTTCACCATGGAGTCCACCGAGCGGTACTCAAAGCGCCCGGGCGCGGAGACGCGAAGGGCACAGGTCCGGTTCTGATAGCCCCAATCGGCAAAGACCGGCGCCCAGAATCCCGTGTCCCAAAGTCGCCGATAGGAGTTCACGGTGGAAGATCCGATGGCGGTCAAGGCGCCCAGGTGCGCGATCACACCACCGATCGACTTCAACCCGACCGGCCCAGGCTTTTTCTCGTCAATGCTGGGATCGGGCATGAAGAGGTTCTCACCGCCCTTGCGGTAACTGAACACACCGTCCATGCCGGCGATGGGATCTTGATGCAGCGCGTTAACATGGTCTTCACCGCCGGTCCAAAGTGAGACGTTATGGTGACAACCGGAAGCCGAGACACCCATGAAGGGCTTCGACATGAAACAGGCGATGATGCCGTGTTCGCGGGCAACCTGAGCGCAGATTTGCCGATAGGTGGTCAAACGGTCGGAATTACGCAGCACATCGTCAAACATCCAGTTGAGCTCAAGCTGGCCCGGTGCGTCCTCATGGTCGCCTTGGATCATATCCAGACCCATGGCCTGGGAATACTCAATGACTTTCATAAAGGCGGGACGAAGGGATTCGAACTGGTCGATGTGATAACAGTTGGGCTTCGAGAAACCGCCGTCCGGCATGCCGTTCTCGCCCTTCTTGAGCCACATCATCTCAGGCTCGGTACCGGCGCGCATGTGCATGCCGTGCTTGGCCTCGAAATCTTGCATGCCCCGGCGCAAATTACCCCGACAATCAGACGTCAACGCCCCGCCTGGATTGACGCTTTCCTCTCGGTTTCGGAAGCAAGTGCAAAAGACCCGGGCCACACGCTTATCCCAAGGCAATTGGACAAAGGTCTCCGGATCAGGAATGCCCACCAATTCGGACGCTTCCGGACCGTAGCCGATGTAATCACCGTGACGATCAATGAAGAGATTCGCGGTCGATCCGTAGACCAATTGAAAACCGCGGGAGGAAACTGACTCCCAGTGGTCCGCCGGGATACCCTTACCGACGATACGGCCGGTGACCGAAACAAACTGAAAATAAATGTAGGTAATGCCAAGTTCGTTGATCTTTTCCCGTACCTGCTTGACCAATTCGGCACGACCCGGGGCTTCCACATGTTGTTGTAAGTCTGACATTCTATTGATCTCCCTCGCTTTTTTGCCGGTCTTATGTTTGCGGCGGCCACTGGACCCCTATTGAGACCAAGAACCAAACCACCCTGTTTCACAATCCATCTTATTTTTTTGGCCAACGGCCAAGGAAAGGACTGTGATCGGTTTATCCTAAGCCATTATCGGTAGAGCTACCAAAGCGAATTTTACCCACAATCAAACTTTTCAAAGCCGCACCACCGGTGGCCGTCGATTAACTCCCATAATAGCGCCAAATAAATAGACCGAAAAATATACTAAATTATTGATATAAATGTATTTTTATATGATCGAAAGACATAGAAAAAACCGACTTTATAGCACTCTTGCATTCGAATTTGCCTCTCTTTCCGATCAGTGGCATAGTGACACCATATGGATCTGGTGTCCACCCATATTATACCGATTTCTTACCAATTACTAAAAATGGTCATGAATGGCTCGAAAAGCTCTGAACGTGAAGATTGAAGAAGCAGCCGCACCCCCCCTGCGCGAGGGATCGCAGACACTGCCCGGACGTGCATCCAGCGGTGCCGGGGTTATTGCGGCCCAGCTTCATCAGGCGATTTTGGAGGGTATTTACGGTTATGGCGACCGACTGCCGGCGGAACGGGATTTAGCCAGTCATTACAACGCCTCACGATCGACCATTCGGGAGGCCCTGAAGCGCTTGGAGGACCAAAACCTCCTCTCGCGGCGCATCGGCAGCGGCACCTTCGTGAACTATCGGGCGGTGCCGGATCGCGAGAGCATCGCCAATGTGACCAGCCCCATCGAGCTCATTCAGGTGCGTATGGCCCTTGAACCCAAGATTGCTCGCTTGGCAGCCATCAACGCCACAGGGCGAGACCTGGCCCTCATGGCAACGGCGCTGGAACGCGTGGAAAAGGCCCAACACGACCGGGAGAGCTTTACCGCGGCCGACGAACAGTTTCACTTGAGCTTGGCGGAATGCACGCACAACCCCCTGATGGCGTGGTTGTATCAGCAGATCAACAACGTGCGCGGCCACACCCAGTGGAACCGCATGAAAGATAAGATCCTCACCCCCAACCGCATCTCCGAATACAACGGTCAACACCGGCGGCTGTACGAGGCGCTCTGCAGTCATGACGCGGATTCCGCAGTGCGGATTGTTGAGGAACATTTGGAAAAGGCACGTCGGGATTTGGTTGGCGCTTCTGCGGGATAGCCAACCAAAACACGACCAAATTTAAGCCATTCCTTATTTATAATTCATAACAGAGTGAAACTTTGTTGCCTTAAATGAAACTTTTTGGTAAATTTGTTTGCTGACCTCGGGCAATCTGTGTACCATGTGATGGGATTGCGGATTTCAGTGAGAACCAATTTTTTCAATTGGCACAGGAAAGGCACAAATCGGAGGGAGTGATTTAGGTCGGCGCGAGCAAAAATAAGCCAATGTAAAAATGAAAAAGATCGAGAACGTAAAAACGGCCAGCTCACGTTAAAGTTCGACCAAGTCTTTTTGCGCGGGATAGCCCAGAAATTCAAAACTCGGGCAGTTATTCTCAAAGGAAATTGGGACTTACGCTGCGAGAGAACAAAGTGGGAAGCTTAGCAGAAAGGTCATCATCTCATCCGGTTCGGGAGGGTACCGGAAAGTGTGGTTCTCCCGGGGTCCGTATAAGATCTAACCTAAAACACCTGACAAGTAGTCGATGGCGTAATTGAACACACAGAGGGGGTT
Organism: Pseudomonadota bacterium; assembly: GCA_039028695.1. Lineage (GTDB taxonomy): Bacteria > Pseudomonadota > Alphaproteobacteria > Kiloniellales > Kiloniellaceae > JANQKX01. The sequence goes on along the minus strand of JBCCHN010000009.1, from coordinate 75,923 downwards.
ATGAAGTCAGATGGGATCTAATCTCGACGCACTAACAACGGTCTTTACCGAGTTTTATTACTGGTTGACCGTTGCCTTGATGTTCCTCATCCACGTGGGCTTTTGCATGTACGAGGTGGGCGCCAGCCGCACCAAAAACATGATGCACACCTTGATGAAGAATTCCATGCTCATACCACTGGTCACCGTGACCTGGTTTTTCTTTGGCTGGTGGATCTATTGGGGTGTTCCCGCGGGTCCTGGTATCACCGGTGGGATCGATCCGGATGGTTTCGGTGAAGGTTATGTCCCCTGGAGCAACCTAATGGGGCCAAATTTGGAGGATCGGATTAGCGGTGTCTTCTGGGCCGCCTTCTTGCTGTTCTCCTGGACCGCGGCCTCTATCGTATCCGGTGCGGTGATCGAGCGAATTCGCTCGGGCGCCTTTTGGATTTTCGCTGTGCTCGTCGGTTCCTTCACCTGGGTCATCGACGCGGCCTGGGGTTGGCACTACGGTGGCTGGATGGTCCAAATCTTGGGCTATCACGACGCCTATGCTTCCGGCGTGATCCATGCCATCGCCGGCGGCGCTGCACTCGGTGTTCTGGTGCATTTGGGCCCGCGTATCGGTAAGTTCGCCAAGGATGGCACCCCACGGGACATCGTGCCCCATAATCCCTGGATGATTACGATCGGCTTGTTCTTGATCTATACAGGCTTCTGGGGCTTCTATGTGGCCTGTAACGTGCCAATCATCAGCCCGGAAGGTATTGGCGGTCAAATCGTTGGGGAAACCTGGACGGCAACGACCATCTACCTCACACCGACCACGCTCAGCGGCATCACCTTTAACTTCTTGATGTCCCTGTCGGGTGGCATGATCGCCGGCTATATCGTCTCCAAGGGTGATGCCTTCTGGACCTATTCCAGTGGCTTGGCCGGTATCATAACCGCCTCGGCTGGTAATGACCTCTATCACCCGATCCAAGCTATGATCATTGGCGCCATCGGTGTGGTCATCATGTACAAGCTGCACTTCTGGGTCGAGAAGACCTTCAAGATCGACGATGCCGTCGGTGCCGTGGCCGTTCATGGTTATGCCGGTTTCATCGGTGTGTGCATCGCCGGCTTTGTGCTCTGGGGCCACCCCTCATCGCCCTACGAGGGCTATGCGGCGATCACGCCTTGGGGTCAGTTCATCGGTGCGGTGATCATGTTCTGGGTGCTCGGGTTCCTGCCATGCTGGATCCTGGCGGGCATTTTGAAATCCATGGGAGCCTTGCGCATTCCCAAGGAAATCGAAATCGTCGGCCTGGATTTGGGCGAATACCACGGCCGTTACCTGTCCGAGAGCGAAGTGACCGATGCGGAGCTTCAAGAAGCCCGCGACGCCGGTCTCATCAAATAAGCCAAAGGAGCTGATAACATGTCGACAACTGGAATCGATACATGGGCCGTGGATCTCGCCGATATCGGCGCGCTCTACCCCTTCCAAGGCTCCGAGGTTTTGATGGTCATCATCGGAGTTGCCTTTTGGATTTTGTTTCACATCTGGCAGCTCAAGTTTGAGAAAAAAACCTATGACGAGGATCTTCAAAAACTGAATACGCCAGAAAAACTGGAAAAAGCTTTTCGAGAGCAAAAACTCGATTAGCGCATTTTCGGTAAGTTGAATTAGGACAGCGCCCGGGGCCAAGGCTCCGGGCGTTTCCTATTTTCGGAGGAGGGCTGGCAGCAGGTATGCAACAGGCCTAAAAGTAGGCTGCGATCAAATTTCTTTGTTGTGAGTGATGATATTCCAGTGAGTGAGACGATGATGAAAGAATACGGAATCGCCAAGGCAAAGCTTCAGCATGGTTACCTTCTGTCCGGGGTACTGGCGATTATCGGCCTGGCCTTTTTGTTCGTGGCCGGACAGGAGATCCCCAACCGCGAATTGGCCGGTGGTGCAATCCTGCTTGCCGCCGCGGTCGTCTTTTACTTCAATTGGCGCAATGGGCAGGGCTCGGACATCATCCTCAGACTTTCCGATCAAGGCATTTGGTATCGTGGCTGGGGTCTTGAGACCGTGCCGTGGGAGCGGATCGCCAAGTTAGATGTGAAAGGCGGCCGCATGCAGAGCTTTTTATATTTGGAGCTCTACGATTTTGAAAAATTCTTGGCTCAAAACGGTAAGGCGCAAGGGGGCAATAGCCGCCTGATCAAGCCGCCCGCCATTCTGATTCCCTTTTCAGATGTTCAAGCAGACCCTGCGGAGGTGATCGAAACCATCCGCGATGCCTGCCAAGCAGCGAGAAGCGCCTCCCCACGGCCCTAGGAACTCATAACCTTGGCCACGCAGTGCGGTTACACGCCCAAGAGGAGCCTTCGCCAAGCTTGAAGAGACCGAGCGACCCAAAGAGCCAAACAGGGGGCATTCCGACCCGGGCCACTGGGCCAAAACGGTCACCGCGGCCGTAGTCTGAAAAAACTTGGCGCCAAGTCGGCTTCACTGCGAATTCAACCTTCAATCAAACAACCATAAATTCAGACGCTAAGCATTCCTGGTTACCTAATCCGTTGACAGCCTAGAGCAACCGCGCGAAGCTGCCGGTCTCTAAACCGCTCGCCTAAAGCCCAAAAAAGGGCAAAGAGCGGCGGCCTCGAACAAATCTAAGTATAGGGAGAAACACTGTGAAACTCAGACTCACAGCTACTGCATTGGGCCTGGTTCTGGCAGCCGGCCTAACAACAAGCCTATCGTCGGGCGCCGAGGCGAAGACCCTAGTCTTCTGCTCGGAAGGCAGCCCGGAAGGCTTTAACCCATCGCTTTATACCGCAGGCACCACCTTCGATGCGTCATCGCGCCAGATCTTCAACAAGTTGGCCGAATTCGTACCCGGTACTACCACCATCGCCCCAGCTCTTGCGGAGTCTTGGGAAGTCTCCGACGACGGTTTGGAGTACACCTTCACGCTTCGCCCCGGCGTTAAATTTCAAACCACCAAAAACTTCACCCCGTCCCGCGACTTCAACGCCGATGACGTAATCTATTCCTTTACCCGGCAGTGGGATCCGGAACATCCCTATCACAAGGTATCCGGCGGGACTTACGAGTATTTCAACGGCATGAGCATGCCCGACCTGCTGAAAGACGTGGTCAAGGTCGATGACATGACCGTAAAATTTGTTCTGAACCGACCCGAGGCCCCCTTCATCGCCAACATGGGCATGGACTTCGCCTCCATCCATTCAGCGGAGTATGCCGATGCGATGCTGGATGCAGGCACCCCTGAGAAAGTTGACTTGGAGCCCGTGGGCACCGGTCCTTTCCAGCTCGAGGCCTATCAGAAAGACGCGGTGATCCGCTACAAGGCCCACCCGGACTACTGGGCCGGGAAATCCCCGCTGGACAACCTGGTCTTCGCCATCACACCGGATTCCTCTGTCCGCTATCAAAAGCTGAAAGCCGGTGAATGCCATGTGATGCCTTACCCGAACCCGGCCGATATTGAGGCCATGTCCACCGATCCGGACGTGAACTTGATGCAGCAGGAAGGCCTCAATGTGGGCTACTTGGCTTACAACACGGAAAAGGCGCCATTCGATGATCAACGGGTTCGCAAGGCCCTGAATATGGCCATTAACAAGCAGGCCATCATCGACGCCGTGTTCCAGGGCGCCGGCAAGATCGCGAAAAACCCGATTCCGCCGACCATTTGGTCCTATAATGATTCGACCACCGATGATCCCTATGATCCCGAGGCCGCCAAGGCCCTCTTGGCCGAAGCCGGTGTAGAAGGGTTGAAGACCAACATTTGGGCCATGCCGGTGCAGCGTCCTTATAATCCAAACGCCAGGCGCATGGCCGAGCTGATCCAGGCGGACTGGGCCGACATTGGGGTGGAAGCGGAAATTGTATCCTTCGAGTGGGGTGAATACCTGAAGCGCTCCAAGGAAGGCGAGCACGAAACCCTCTTGCTGGGCTGGACCGGCGACAACGGCGATCCGGATAACTTCCTGGCCGTGCTTTTGGGATGTGACGGCGTCGGCGGCTCCAACCGGGCACGCTGGTGTGACGACGACTTCGAAGCGCTCATTCAAAAGGCCAAAACCATCAGCGACCCGGCCGAGCGCACGAAGCTCTATGAGGAAGCCCAGTTGCGGTTCAAGGATCAAGCGCCTTGGGCCACGATCGCCCACTCGATCGTCTTCAAGCCGATCCGCCCGGAAGTGGAAGGCTTTAAGATCGATCCCTTCGGCGGTCACGTTTTCTATGGTGTGGACATCAAAGAATAACGGCTAGAACGCACTTCTTTGGGACCTTGGGAAGAGCTCTGCCAAGAGCTTTTCCCGGGTCCTTCATTCTGATCTCTTACCTAATCCTGGCCTTATGCTGCGATTTATCGTCACCCGCATCGGATTATTGATTCCGACTTTTTTCGGGGTGACCATTGCGGCCTTTTCATTCATCCGCTTGCTGCCCGGCGATCCCATTTTATTGCTGGTGGGAGAGCGGGGCATTGATGAGGACCGCCACGCGGAGCTGATGGCCGAGTTCGGCTTTGACCTGCCCATTTGGCAGCAGTACTTAAACTATCTCGGCGACATTCTGCACGGCGATTTGGGTCGGTCGATTGTCACCAAGCAGCCCGTTGTCGAAGAATTTCTGACCCTATTCCCCGCCACCTTGGAGCTTTCGATTTGCGCCATGGTCTTTGCCGTCGTGCTAGGCCTGCCGGCTGGTGTAATCGCTGGGGTGACGCGGGGGTCTAAATTCGATCACACGGTGATGGCGGTTTCCCTGACCGGCTATTCCATGCCAATCTTCTGGTGGGCCCTATTGCTGATTGTGGTCTTTTCCGGCGAGCTGGGCTGGACACCCGTCTCGGGCCGCATTTCCTTTTTGTATTATTTCGAGCCGGTAACCGGTTTCATGCTTATCGACAGCTTGCTGTCCGGTGAAAAGGGTGCCTTTGCCTCGGCCGTGAGTCACCTTATTTTACCCTCCATCGCGTTGGGGACCATCCCCCTGGCCGTTATCGCGCGGCAAACCCGCTCGGCCATGCTGGAGGTTTTGGGCGAGGACTATGTGCGTACCGCCCGTGCCAAGGGCCTACCGCCCCTACGGGTGGTCGGCCTGCACGCCCTGCGCAATGCCTTGATTCCGGTAATCACCGTGATCGGCCTGTCTGTCGGGGTCCTCCTGGCCGGCGCGATCTTGACAGAGACGATCTTTTCCTGGCCCGGCATTGGCAAGTGGATGGTGGATTCCATTTTCCGGCGGGACTATCAGTCCGTCCAGGGCGGCCTGCTTTTGATCGCCATTATCGTTATGACCGTCAACCTAATCGTCGATGTGTTATACGGCTGGATCAACCCTCGTATTCGCCATACCCGGTAGAGCCATGGCCAGCACCACAGACCATAGCCAAGCTGAAGCGCCCACCGGCGTTACCGCGCAGCAGCTCAAGGAATTTTGGCACTACTTTTCGGAAAACAAAGGCGCCGTTGCGGGCTTGGCAGTGGTGGTTCTGATTATCATCTTGGCGGCTTTGGCCGATGTGATCGCCCCCCATTCCCCGATCCAGCAATACCGGGATCATCTGTTGCAACCGCCCTTCTGGCAGGAGGGAGGCAGTCTCGCCTTTCCCTTGGGGACCGATGCGGTGGGCCGGGATCTTTTGTCGCGTTTGATTTACGGATCTCGATACTCCCTCTATGTAGGCTGTGTTGTGATTTCCATTTCCATGACCGCAGGGATCGCCATCGGCCTGGTGGCCGGCTTCTTCAAGGGAGTCCTAGAGAGCCTGATCATGCGGATCATGGACATTATCCTGGCTTTCCCCAGCCTGCTGCTGGCCTTGGTGTTAGTGGCCCTCTTGGGACCAGGCCTGACCAACGCAATGATTGCCGTTGCGGTGGTGGTCCTGCCCCACTTCGTGCGTCTCACACGGGCGCAGGTACTCAGTGAATCGAACCGTGACTATGTCACCTCGGCGCGGGTCGCCGGGGCCAGCCGATTACGCTTGATGTTCATCACCATCCTGCCGAACTGTATGGCGCCCCTGATCGTACAGGCCTCCTTGACCTTCTCCACCGCTATTCTGGACGCGGCTGCGCTCAGCTTCCTGGGACTGGGCGCTCAGCCGCCGACACCGGAATGGGGGGCCATGCTGGCCGAGGCGCGGGAGTTCATTCTGCGGGCTTGGTGGGTTGTCACTTTTCCCGGCCTTGCCATTTTGATCACGGTCTTGTCCATCAATTTGATGGGAGACGGTTTGCGCGATGCCCTGGACCCGAAGCTGAAACGCTCATGAGCCTGCTCGAAATCAGAAACCTCTCGGTGGAATTCCGCACGGCTCACGGCCTGTTCCGGGCCGTGGACTCGGTGGACATGGATGTGGGCCAAGGAGACGTGGTGGCCATTGTCGGCGAATCGGGATCGGGCAAGTCGGTAGCCATGTTAGCACTCATGGGCTTGCTGCCATGGACTGCCGTGGTCAAGGCGGATCACATGTCCTTCAACGGCCAAGACTTGCTCACAATGGCTCCTAAGGCGCGGCGCCAGATCATCGGCAAGGACATCGCCATGATCTTTCAAGAGCCCATGACCAGCCTTAATCCCTGCTTTACGGTAGGCTTCCAAATCACCGAGGCGATGAAGGTTCACCTGGGCGGCACGCGACAGGAGCGCCGCCGCCGGGCGGTGGAGCTTCTCGATCAGGTCGGCATTCCCGCCCCGGAAACCCGCCTCAGCGCCTTTCCTCATCAGATGTCTGGCGGCATGAACCAGCGGGTGATGATTGCCATGTCCATCGCCTGTAACCCACAGGTCCTTATCGCGGACGAACCAACCACCGCCTTGGACGTTACCATTCAGGCGCAGATTTTGGAGCTCTTATTGTCCCTGCAGCGGGATCGGGGGATGGCTTTGATCCTGATCACCCACGATATGGGTGTAGTAGCAGAGACGGCCCAGCGGGTGGTGGTTCAGTACGCGGGCCAGCAGGTGGAACGCCGGGACGTGCAAGGCCTTTTTTCCGCACCGGCCCACCCCTATACGGCCGCACTTTTGGATGCCTTGCCGGAACGCAGCCGAAGCAAGCACCTGCCCTCCATCCCCGGTGTGGTGCCGGGTCAACTGGATCGGCCGGATGGCTGCCTCTTTAACCCACGCTGTGGCTTTGCCACCGATCGCTGCCGTCAGGAGCCGCCCCAGCGCAGCACCGACGAGGGTGGCGCGGCTCTGTGTCACTATCCCTTAGTCGACGGCAAGCCGAGTGGATATCCGACCCATAGTGTTGGAACAGGTGGCGATGGAAAGGCGATGCGACCATGAGTTCGGCCCAGGTTTTGGAAGCAATCGAACTGACCCGCCACTACGCGGTCAAACAAAGCCTTTTTTCCAAAGGCGCGACGGTCAAGGCCCTCGGCGGCGCAAGTTTCACCTTGGAGGCCGGCAAGACCTTGGCGGTCGTGGGGGAGTCGGGCTGCGGAAAATCCACTCTAGCCCGCCTGGTCACGCTCATCGAAAAGCCCACCTCAGGCAGCTTGAAGATCGGCGATATCGAGGTCACCACGGCTGATCGTCAGACTATTCAATCTCTGCACAAAACCGTTCAGATCGTTTTCCAAGACCCCTACGGATCGCTCAACCCTCGGCAAAAGATCGGCACAATTCTGCAGGAGCCGTTGAAGATCAACACCTCCCTGAGCGGGGCCGAGCGACGGGCAGCAGCGGAAAAGATGATGGCACGGGTGGGCCTGCGCCCGGAACACTACGCACGCTATCCCCACATGTTTTCGGGCGGTCAGCGCCAACGCATAGCCATCGCCCGCGCCCTGATGCTTAAGCCCAAGATCGTTATCCTGGACGAACCGGTTTCGGCGTTGGATGTCTCGATTCAGGCTCAAGTCCTTAACCTTCTGGCCGAGCTTCAAGAAGAGTTTAATCTGGCGTACCTCTTTATCTCTCACGATCTATCCGTGGTGCGTCATATCGCCGATGAGGTGATCGTCATGTATCTGGGCCGCCCGGTTGAACACGGTAGCCGTGAGGAGATATTCCAGCAACCGCGCCACCCCTACACCCAGGCCCTCCTCTCGGCCACGCCCATGGCCGATCCCGGCCGTAAGCGCCAGCGGATCAAACTGACCGGCGAGCTTCCTTCGCCCATCGATCCACCCAGCGGCTGTCCGTTTCATCCCCGCTGCACCTTTGTCGCGGACCGCTGCCGGACGGAAGCTCCGGTTATGAAGCCCGCCGGCAGGTCGGAGGTGTCCTGCCATGCCGTGCACGAAAATCGGATGCCGGCGACCCATGGCGGAATGGAAAGCCCCTAAAGCAGCGGCTGGCGCGAAAGGCCGCGCCCCTTTAAAGTGCCGCCGGATCGGTCACTTAAAGCACATTTGACATGATGAGCTTGCTGCTACGCCAAGGTATCTTTCTTTCGCCCGACCGGGGTGGTGATGGTTCGCCCACGAGAAGGGAGACGGCAGTGGCAGCGACCGAGCTCTTTCAAAAGGGCCTCGCCGCTCATCAAGATGGCAAACCGACGGCAGCGGAAGGCCACTTCCGAAGAACCCTCTCCATTGCTCCCAGCCACCAAGGGGCCCTTTTGCATCTGGCTCTCCTTTGCCTGCAAAAGCGGCAGCTCCCCGAAGGAATCGCCCTATTGAAACGGCTCATCGAGATCAACCCTAATCTGCCCGAAGCGCAGGCTCATCTGGGTGCCGCTTATGTAGGCATAGGTAATTTCGCCGCAGCCCGAGACTGTTTTTTGGCAGCACTGTCTGACCGGCCTGAGGATGCCGGCCTGAAGGTGAACTTAGGCCATGTTTGGCAAAACCTGGGCGACTCAGCCAAAGCCGTAGCACTTTATCAAGAGGTGATCGATCAGGAGCCAGGGCACGGGGGCGCGCTGAATAGTCTGGGCTTTCTCTATCAGCGGCAAGGCCAGGCCCTGAATGCAGAGAAATTTTACCAAAGAGCCCTCCAGGCAAACCCAAACGATCCCTCCACCCACAACAATCTTGCCATTTTGTATCGGGAAAAGGGCGAGCGCTCAAAGGCCATCGAACACTATCAAGCCGCCATTGCCGTCGCACCCACGCCCGCCACTTTGAGCAACCTGGCCGCCCTCTTGGAACGCGCCCATCGCCTGGATGAAGCCCGACAGGCTGCCGGGGCCGCCTTAAAAAGGGCGCCGTCCTATCCTGAGGCCACGCTAATTCTGGCCAAACTGGCCAAGCGCGAGGGCAAGACCGCCGAGGCCATCCGCCGATACCAAAGCCTCATCGCCCAGCTAAAAAGTTCAGGCCGGGAAACGGAGCGACCGGCCCTGGCCCGGGCCTACCACGAGCTTGCCGGACTATATGAGGCTCAAGGCGAGTTCGACCACTCCCTGTCCTTTTTTGACCTGGCCAATCAAACCAATCGGGAAATGACCCCAGACTGGCATTCAATGAGTGAAGCCTATTTGACTGAGATCGCGGCTTTGGCCGAGCAGCTTGAAAGGCCAGAAGGCTTTGCGTCTCTAAAGGCAGATACATACCGTGCGAAAGATGAAGGAACTGCCGACCCGATCTTCCTGGTTGGCTTTCCGCGCTCGGGTACCACACTTTTGGATCAAATCCTCAACGCCCATCCCCGTTTACACGTCTTGGAGGAAAAGCCCCTGTTGGACGAGGTCGCCGCCGCCTTAGGCGACAGTCGCCTTGCCCAACTCCAACGTTTTGGCTCTCTGTCTCAAGACCAGAAGGCGGTGTTGCGCCGGGACTATTGGGTAAGAGCAGCCCAATGGGGCGCTCCGATCACCGGCGATTCGGATGCCGATCCTATCCTGGTGGACAAGCTCCCCTTGAACTTGATCAATCTATGGCTGGTCCAAGGCCTCTTTCCCCGAGCGAAGGTCATCTTGGCCTTAAGGGACCCTCGGGATGTCTGTTTAAGCTGTCATACCAACCTTTTCCGCCTACAAGCCGGTATCGCCGGCTTCCCGAATTTGGAGGCTACCTGCACGCTCTATCATCAGGTTATGACCCTGTGGGAAACTTATCGCCGTCACACGAGCCTGGCGTGGCATCCGGTCAAATACGAGGACCTCATTGAGAATTTGGAAGCCCATGCGCGGGGTCTGATCGGGTTTTTGGAGTTGGATTGGGACCCGGCGGTTCTGGACTACCGGCAGGCTGCGCAAGACCGCTATATCGTCACGCCGAGCTATGATCAGGTCGTTCAACCTCTTTACCGCACCTCGCTCGGGCGCTGGCGGCACTATCCGAAAGCCGCAGAATTGATGTCCCCTTTATTGCGACAGCATATCGATAATTTTGGATACGAAAGCTAATACCAGCTTGATCTATTTTGAGGTCAGGCGGCGCGGCGCATTTTTAGCTTCATGCCTACCACCTTATAAACGTCCAACCCCGTGATCCGGGAGATTTCCTTAAAGGGCAGCGAGGTTTCTCGAAGCAGAACCGCGGCGTGCTTATAGGGGTTCATCCGGGCTCGGCTGGCGCGAGGCTGCCGCGTGTTCGACTGGCGACGACTCAGCTCAGCATCTAGCCCTTTTTTGTAAGCCGCCCGCATGGCCGCGTCCCGCCGCGCCTTATCCGTGCGCAAGAACTGATCCATCATGTGCACGGACTGAGCGAAGCGGGCCTCGCTCGGGTCCACCACGCGCGGCGGCTCAGGCTTTTGAGCTGGCGCGCCCCCATCACTGGCCGCCTCGTCGATGGTCATGTCGAAGCGGGCCGCCAGGCGCTCAGCCGCCGCCAGGGCATTATCGCGCTCCCCCTGAAAGGGGCTTTCCGCCGCCAATTTCAGGAGATTGTGGAAGCGCTCCCGCTCCGAGGCGTTAAAACCCTTTGAAATCTTTGTTTCTCCCGTTGCTAAGCGGTGGCGGCAGTTCGTCTAGTGGACAATTCTATCAAATTCATCGAAGCGATTCTTTAGGAATCATACCCATTGGACTGTTGAAACAGCGTCCTGTACCCGCCAGTACCAGTCCAGGCGGTCCATTGAAAGGGTGTCTCGGGCCTCAATCGCGGTTTTTTTGGATCTGGGCGACCCGCCGCCCCAAAGCCCGAGCGAAACCCTTGGGGTCACGGGTCGGACTAGCCTCGTTTGATAGGTCGCGAAGCTCGTCCCGCGCGGCGGAAAGCCGAGGCCTTACACTATCCTGATACATCTCGCCCGCTTTGGCCCGCGCCTTTGGGTCCTGGGCCAGTCGCCGGGCGGCTTGAAAGATAAGGTTGCGAAACAAGGGCATGGAAGCTCTCTCATGTCAGCGATTGAGGAAATTGTCGGTCAAGACCGAAGAAATCGCAAGACACATTCAGTCGAGGTTTGAGGACAGGACGCAGCGCTGAACCAGCCCGGGCCGCAGATTACGACCAATTTTGCCTTTAGCTAATTTGACGGCGGGTAAACCTTTTGCAGGAGAGGCGCCAAGGCGCCAAAGCGGGCCGCGACGGCGGGGCGATCCACCGCATCTTCATCCAAGAGGGTATCCCCCAGGGGCCTTTCGTCGAGCTGAACATCCGCCAGAAACTCTTCTTGGGTCAAAATACCGTCCTGATCCACGTCAAAACCGGCAAAAAGAGCATCCAAACCGGCGGAATTCACCAAGAACAGGCCCAAAAGCACGCCCGTCCGGGTTCGCGGCGGCAATTCGCCCTCGGCGCCCGATGCCCAGGATTGAACCGTCGCGTGCAAATCCTCAGCCTCGGCAAGGCTGACTTGACCGTCCCCGTCCCCATCCACGAACTGCCAAGCCAGGTCGACACACACCGCGCCGGGCTCCACCTGGCAAATGGGTGCCACGTCGCTCAGAAAGCCCGAAAGTTGGGCCGTGGAATCGGCAGCTGCGGGCCCCCAAAATAATGGGCAAAGCAAATAAAAACAGGCTCTTTTCAGGTATCTGATCACGATCGGTCCACCAGGTTTCCAGTTTAAGGGGGGCGTTCAGACCCGCGTCAACAAACAGATCCATGGTCAGGAAGCAGGCCACGCACCGCAGGAAAGCTCACTTTTTCTTAGTTTTCTTTAAGGGCTCCGAATTCAAACTTCAAGACTTTGCCTCTGGTTATGTAATTTGTAACCAAATAAGGCGATTGATGGTGTAAAGTCTCGATCAGCGCTGTTTTATTTTTGATTTCAAGACCTTTTTATTTATGACGTTTGACCAAGGCATTATTTTCGCCGTTCTAGCCTGCGCGATGGTGCTTTTTGCCTGGGGCAAGTGGCGCTACGACGTGGTCGCCGTTTTGGCCTTGTTGGTGGTGGTATTTGCCGGGGTGGTCCCCGCCCATGACGCCTTTATGGGCTTTGGGCACCCGGCCGTGATCACCGTCGCCGCCGTCCTTATTATCAGCCGGGCCCTGAAAATCTCGGGGGTGGTGGAGCTGCTGGTCGGCCTTTTGTCCAGAAGTCGCAACCGGCCCTCGAGCCAAATTGCCGCGACCGGCAGCATGGCCGCGGTTCTATCCGCCTTCATGAATAATGTGGGCGCGCTCGCCCTCATGCTACCGGTGGCTCTGCGCAACGCGGCGCTCTCCAAAGAGCCGCCATCGCGCATTTTAATGCCCCTCTCCTTTGCCACCTTGCTGGGGGGGCTCGTCACCCTGATCGGAACACCCCCCAATATCATCATCGCCAGTTTTCGCGAGTCGGCCGAGGGCGCGGCTTTTTCCATGTTCGACTTCACGCCGGTCGGCTTGGCGGTCGCGGTTGCCGGCATGTTGTTCATTTCGCTTGTTGGCTGGCGTCTGCTGCCGGCCAACCGGCGCAGCAATCCGGATGATCATGATCGATTCGAGATCGAGGCCTATATCATTGAAGCACGGGTACCGGAAAAGTCCGATCTGGTCGGAAAGCAAATTCGCGCTTTGGAGCATCTCTGCGACAACGAAGTCTCGCTGATGATGACCATCCGGGGTGAGAGGCGGCGATTCGCGCCGGCCGGGACCGAACGCCTCAGAGCCGGTGATATTTTAATCCTTGAGGGAGACCCCACCGCCCTAAATCCCCTCTTTGCCGAAAACAAACTGGAGGTGAGCCGCGAGCCCCATTTGAGTGTTGAAGACTTGGAGTCCGAGGAGATCGAACTGGTGGAGGCCGTGGTCATGCCCTTGTCGCTGATTGAGGGGCGCTCCATGCGGGGCATGAAAATGCACGAGCGGTATGGCATCAACCTATTGGCCATCGCCCGTCAGGGCCAGGCCCCTAAGACCCGCCTGGGATCGATCCGCTTCAAAACCGGCGATATTTTGCTGCTCCAGGGCGAACGCCAATCGCTGAAAGAAGTTCTTTCGAATTTGGGATGCCTGCCGCTGGCGGAACGGGGCATCTCGTTGGCGCCGCCCAAGAAGTCGCTTTTGCCCGCGGCCATCTTCGCGCTGGCCATCGGCGCGGCCGCCCTCGGGCTGGTCCAGGTGCAGATTGCCTTCGTGGCGGCGGTGGTTGCCTTGCTAATTTGCAATTGCCTGTCCATGCGAGATGTCTACGATGCGGTGGAGTGGCCGGTCATCGTGCTATTGGGCGCCCTGCTGCCCATCGGCGAGGCCCTGCAAAGCACCGGCGGGACGGCGTTAATTGCCGGCGGCATCACGGAACTGGCGGGCGAAATCCCAATTTGGGCCTTACTGACGCTTTTACTCGTTGTATCCATGCTGCTCTCGGACCTGGTTCACAACTCCCCCACGGCGGTCCTGATGGCCCCGATCGCCATTAGTATCGCCAAGGGCCTCGGCCTGCCCGCCGATCCCTTTTTGATGGCCGTGGCCGTGGGAAGCGCCTCGCCTTATCTGACCCCCATCGGGCACCAGTCCAACACCCTAGTCATGGGACCGGGAGGCTATCACTTTGCCGACTATTGGCGCATGGGGTTACCCCTGGATGCCATTATCGTGGCCGTGGCAATTCCCATGATCATGTGGGTTTGGATGCCCTGAGCCGTTTTTGATCGACTGCAGGGACCTACGGTGACACACGTACAGCACCCAAAAGACCGTCAGCCCTTGCCAAAATACCGCCGCAAGCGCACAAGCGCCTCGTCGAGGATCTCGTCTTTTTTGCAGAAACAGAAGCGGGCGAAGTGAGTTACATCACCTGCTTGATAAAAGGCACTGACCGGAACCGCGGCAACGCCAGCCTCGGTGGTCAGACGGCGACAGAATTCAACATCTCCCCCATTGAACCCCAGGGGCCGAATATCGGTGGTGATGAAATAGGTGCCCTGACAGGGAATGACCTCGAAGCCGATGTCTTTTAGACCGCGACCAAGGCGTTCGCGCTTGGCGGTTAGGTCCGAGATCAGACTGTCAAAGTAGTCATCCTCTTTTCCTAGGCCATGGGCCACACCCACCTGCAGATTGGGCGGCGTGGTGAAGGTTACGAACTGATGGGCCTTGGCCACCGGTGCCAGGATGCTTGCGCCGCCAGTGATGTAACCGATCTTCCAGCCGGTCAGGGAAAAGGTCTTGCCCGCCGAGCCGATGCGCAAACAGCGCTCGCGCATGCCGGGCAGACTCATGAGGGGGACGTGCCGGCGGCCGTCAAACACCAGATGCTCGTACACCTCGTCACAGACCGCGTAGGCATCGTGGCGCACTAAAAGCTCAGCGATGAAGTCCAATTCGGATCGATCAAACACTTTTGCCGCCGGGTTCATGGGGCTGTTGATCACGATCAACTTGGTCCGGTCGGAAAAAGCGGCTGCTAGTTCCTCGCGCGGCAGGGTCCAATCGGGCGGCGTAATACGTACCAGCTTGGGAATGCCACCGGCGCGGCGCACGATGGGCAGGTAGCAATCGTAAAGGGGCTCGATAAGCACCACCTCGTCACCTGGCTCGATCAGCCCAAAGAGGCAGTCGGCGATGGCCTCGGTGGCACCCGAAGTGATCATGACCTCGCTCTGCCAATCCACCTCCAGGCTGTAAAAACGCTTGTTATGGGCGGCCACGGCCTGGCGTAAAAGCGGCAAGCCCATCATGGGCGGATACTGATTGACTTCCTCCAGCAAGTGCCGGGCTGCGGCTTGGCGAACATCCAAAGGGCCATCTTCATCGGGAAAGCCTTGCCCCAAGTTGACCGCCTTATGCTCAACCGCCAGCCGAGACATCACCTCAAAGACGGTGGTGCCGTATCCTGATAAAATACTGTTCCCCTGCGCCAACCCTTTTCCTCCCGAAAATCTGCCCCTGCCAACTACCGATCAAATTGACGAAACGGTCTTGGCTGCAATCATTTTGCCAATCCATATATTGGCACCGAGGTCACGGGCATCGCACTGTGCGCCGCTGGCCTTGTCGTTAGATCACCCTAACTTTCTTGTATCACATTGATTGGAGAAAGCACTGCCCAGATAAAGCCGGGCGCTTATCTAAAGCGCCCTTCCCTGGCCCGATCCCAATTGCAATGCGACTGCCAAATTCATTCTTTTAGCATCGATCAATTCAAACGATAAACGGACCGGTCAGTTTATTTTTGTTCGGACGGTAACTTGGCGAGAGCCTCCAAAATCCGGCTCAGGGCGGGTTTAAGCTGGTTTTCCAATTCTGCACGGGCCTGTTGCAGTGCCTGGCCATCGGCGCCTGGTGCCGCCATTGGATTAAACGATGATGCGGCCGCGGGGGTATGGACCTCCGTTTGGCTCAACAAGAGATCAATCTTTTCCTGCAGTGCCTCTCGCCATCGGGCTTCTTGTGCCAAAAGGTCCAGTTGTTGGGTCACCAGGTCGTTGAGACGCTTTCTCTCAGCTTGCAGGTCGTCGATCCGACGCTTTTGATAGGCAATAACGACTTCGAGATTATCCAGTTCATTATTAGCTGAATTTTTAGTCTCTAAATTGGTCGAAAATTTGGTCTTCAATGATCTATTTTCTAACGCCTCTAGTGGCACTTCAGCCAGCACTTGTTGACCTCGTTGATCTGCTAAGCTCTTGGCTTTTACTGCTGGCAAACTGCCTCTTTTTACTCGATTTCGTACCGCATTTTCTGTAATCGATAGAAATCGAGCCGCTTCTGAAACAGTTAAATACATAATTTTTCCTATATCTAAATTGGCCGTTTTTTTCTTATTTTTTAGTTGGTTTTTTTGTCGCTATCAAGAACCAAAATCGATTGATAGTTTCCAAATAACGACCTTTAGGCCGGCAGCCTTTTGCCTAGACTATTCGGTCTGAGCGGATCGTTATCCAAGGTTCTTCCGCAGGCGCCAGGATGGCCGTTCTAAAGCTTTCGTCATTAAATCGTTGCGCCCTAGGCTTGCCAGATTCAGAATACTCCTACCTTCGTGAAGGCACGCCTGGCGAGGCAGCAATATGAGCTGTGGTGCCGGACCAACAACGATGGAGGCTTGACGTTGGAAAGGCTCAAGGAGGAGTCACTCGGGAGGGAATCACTAAGGGAAGCCGGAACTTCGGCTTCAGCCACCCTTGCAAACCTTGTGGCCTGCCGGACCTGCGACCTCCTCCACGAGACTGTGGCTGTGCCCGAGGGACACCGGTCGGTCTGCCAACGCTGCGGGGCGGAACTCAGCAAATACAAAGCGGAAAGCTTGAGTCGCACCTTTGCTCTCTCACTGGCTGCGTTGATCCTCTACGTACCGGCCAACCTCTATCCGATTTTGACGATGGAATTCTTCGGCGCCAGCCAGGCCGACACGATCTGGACCGGTGTGGTCGCTTTGGCCAAGGCCGGCATGTGGCCTATCGCCATCTTGGTTTTCCTAGCCAGCATCGCCATTCCGCTGATCAAGATTCTGGGTCTCTTGTTTTTGGTGGCGACCATCCGTTGGGATCTTTGGCTCAAACGCCGAACGCAAATGTTTCGCTTTATCGATGTCATCGGGCGTTGGTCCATGCTGGACGTTTTTTTGCTGTCGATATTGGTCGCGGTCGTCAAGTTGGGCCAACTGGCCACCGTCGAGCCTGGATTGGGGAGCCTGGCCTTTGCCGCCGTCGTGGTCCTGACAATCTTCGCGGCAAACAGCTTTGACCCCAAATTGATTTGGAAAAACGGGGCTGACGAGACCCAGCGAAAACTGGCGGCCTGCGAAAAAGAAGAATTGGCATGAGGAATCTGGCGTGAGCGATACCGTTCCCGGCCCAAGGGAAAACTTGGGATCAGACAGTCCACCCAAAGCGCTGATCAAGCCGCGTAGCAAGTTTCCCGTCGTCTGGCTGGTGCCCCTTGTTGCCGCAGCCATTGCGGCATGGCTGGTGCTCGACACCGTGACCAGCCGAGGTCCGGAAATCACAATTCTTTTCGAGGATGGCATCGGCATCAAGGACGATGCGGATATCCGCTACCGCGGCGTCAAGGTAGGCACCGTCACCTCCATCGGCCTGAACGATGATCTGACGAAGGTAGTGGTCACGGCCCGCCTCAAGGCATCAGCCCGTAATCTGGCCGAGGAGGGCAGTAAATTCTGGATCGTCCGCCCGGAAATCTCCCTTACGCGGGTCTCGGGCCTGAGCACCATAGCCTCAGGCAGCTACTTGGCGGCCGAGCCGGATCCCAGCACCAACAAAAAGGCGACCCAGTTTGTCGGTCTGAAAACGGCCCCGATCGCGGAAGTCGATGATAAGAGCCTGATTATCGAGCTGCATTCGCCCACTTTGGCGTCGGTGCGACCCGGAGACCCGGTCCTCTTTCGTGAGGTCACCGTCGGGAAGATAACTCAAGCCCGATTGAACGACGATGGCACTAACGTCAAAATTTTTGCAAGTATCTCGCCCAAATACGCACACCTGGTTCGCGAACACACCGTTTTTTGGAACGCCAGCGGCGTCGACTTTAACCTAAAAGATCTGTTCAATGCGTCGGTCGATTTTCAGTCCGTAGAAGCGATTTTGGCCGGCGGGGTCGCATTCGCGAACCCGCCAGATCCCGGCGATACGGTAAAAAACGGAACCAACTTCCGCCTCCATCCGGACCAACCCACCGAGTTGCTTTTGCAGATAAACCATCCGCCCGGCCTGGTCATCCTGCTCTTTGCGGAAAAGCTCGGCGCGATTTCTACCGGAGATCCGATTTACTATCGTGAATTTGAGGTGGGAACCATTCAGGACATTAGATTGGCCCAAAATGCGGCCACGGTGGAAATCAGGGCCCTCATATATCCATCATACCAGGACCTGATCCGCGACAACACGGTGTTTTGGAACGCCAGCGGCCTGGATGCCCATTTTGGGATCTTTTCTGGCGTATCCATTGACGTGGAATCCCTGCGCAGCCTTGTTGGCGGCGGGATTGCCCTGGCGACGCCGCCCAAGGACGGCAACCCGGTAAACGCCGGCCATCGCTTTAACCTCTATCCCAAGCCGCAAGAGGAATGGCACAACTGGGCGCCCCAAATCACCTTGCCGGCGACGGATTACGACCAGATTTCGCCCAGCGCCAATGAAGGATCCACGTCGGCCAGCGGCTCCGGCTCTGCTGGAACCGCGCAAGCGGCAGATGACGGCGAGGCCAGCGATAGTGCCAATGTAGCACCGGAAGCTGCTAACGTGGCGCCGGCTGCGCCTCCCATACCGACCGCTATCACCTTGCCGGCCTCAAACTTGGGGCCCAGCACCGAAACCTTGCGCGATCACCTGATTGATTTGGGCTTCAGCGACATCGAAAAAATCGACAAAAAGGGCAACTATTTCTACGTAACCGCCTATTGGCTAGACCAAGAGGTTTCCCTCGAAGTTGACGCCAAGGCCGGCAAAATCCGCCAATTAAAAGAGTCGAACTAGGAACCGGATAGGGTAATTCGGAGATTATCCCAATACGCCGACAAAAGTGATTCGATTTGGCGGGCAAAAGTTCTACACTTTTCTGATGTCCACTGTGAGCCTCAGGCCCTCTTGTGCTGCGCGTTTAAACTACTGGCGTGATGCTATAAGGCTCAGGGCCTTAGCTCCCGTCGCCATTGTCTTTTTTTTGGCCAGCCTGACCACGGCCACACTTTGGCCCGCTGCTCTTGAGGCCAGCAGTGCCCGCCGAGCACAGGTCCTGCCTGACGCCAGTTTGAAGGTGGGCGGCCAAAGGGTTTTTCTCTACGGCATCCACATTCCCAAGACCGGCAAGTATTGCCAAACCAACATTCGTCCTGTCCAATGCGGCTCCCGCGCCGCAGTGGCCCTGGATTTCATCATTCGTGGCTTTGTCTACTGCGATCAAAAAGTGCGACTAAAGGGCGGTGCGATTGCCGCCTTCTGCGCGGTCAAGGGGGACGGCGGGCGAGATGACCGCATCGACCTGGGCGCCTATCTGCTGCGCAAGGGCTGGGCCTTGGCCTTACCCGGCGCGCCCTTCGAATACCATGCGCTTGAGCGGATCGCCCGATCAAGGGGCTTCGGCCTTTGGGGCTTTCAAGCGGATTCCATCTCGCGCAGATAAGCCTTGGTCAAAGCCTGACCGACGCCCTAAAAAGAGACTCCCCTTTTTTCAGCAAGGAGTAGGGTATGTCGGCATGGATTGAAATGGTCCCCGTGGAAAAGGCCAGCGGCGAGCTTCGTGAGATGTACGACCTGGTGCAAACACCCCACGGCACGGTCGATAACGTGATGCGGGTACACAGCCTACGGCCTCACACGATGAAGGGCCATGTGGTGCTATATCGCTCGGTCCTACATCACGAAAACAACTGCCTGCCCTTGTGGTTCCTGGAAACGGTCGCTTGTATCGTCTCCATGGCCAACGACTGCCTCTATAGCCTGACACACCATTTCGACAATGCCCGGCGTCTCATTGGAGATGACGAGCGGGCCCAGGCGATTTTTGATGCCCTCAAGGCGGAAGAGCCCGAGCGAATCTTCCAAGGCAAGGAGCTGGCTCTGCTTCAGTACGCTCATAAACTGACGGTCGCGCCCGGAAAAATGATCGAGGAAGACATTCAAGCCGCCAGGCAAGCCGGCGCCGATGATGGCGAGATCCTAGAGGTCAACCAGGTCTGCGCCTATTTCAACTATTCCAACCGCCTTTTAAACGGCCTGGGAGTCAGCCTGGCCGGCGACAGGGTGGGCTTTTACGACGAAAGCTCCGCGAAAGGTGCCGAAGAGACCTAGCTATCCCCCCAATAACTATCCACTATGGCCGTAGAGGTCTTTGGCGGCCTTGGGTGAGACCAACTCGTTCCGCAAGTCCTCGGATAAGGCCTCGGCGGCGCGACCCTCAGGAGCGCCGTAGCCCGCACCGCCCGGCAGCTCCAAGACCAGGCGCTGCCCTGGCGGAATGATTTGCTTGCCCATCCCTTTTAGTTTTCCACCATCGGCAAGGGCGATTCGCCCGCCTTGACCAGAGAGGCCGCCGTGCCGGCCTCGGGCAGGATTTTCGATCCGCTCGAAGAGAGCAAACACCGCAAAGGGCGCCTGCTGTTTATGCTCGATTTCAATAACTTGGCCCAAACCACCACGATAGCGCCCAGCGCCGCCGGAATCTGGGCGATACTCTTTGCGCCAAAGGGTGAGAGGGGCAATGGTTTCCGTGATCTCCACGGGGGTATTGCGCACACCCGACGGGAAAGCGGTTGCCGAGAGGCCGTCACCCGAGGGCCGCGCGCCAGTTCCGCCGGAATGGAAGATGGTCACGGAAAAAGGGTCCGCTGATCCATAATCGCTGTCACCCACGATCCCATGGCCGCCAGACATCATGGGGTTCCACAAGCTGGCACTGCCTTCGGCGGGCACGCGACCCGGCACGGCTTGATCCAAGCACCCCAGAACCAGATCCGGCAGCATTTGCCCGATCACGTGGCGGATCGCCACCGCCGAGGGGCGCGGCGCGTTTAGGATGCAGCCCTCGGGAGCGTTTGCTCGAATGGGCGCCAAGGAACCCGCATTGTTGGGCACCGCCGAGCCAACAACGCTGCGCACCCCGAAAGAGGCATAGGCCTGAGTATAGGTGAGCGGCACGTTAATGCCGAAGGACGACACCGGTGAGGTGCCGGTGAAATCGATGTCCACACCGTCGGGGCCGACGCACATTTCCGCCTCCAAACGGAGGGGTTTATCATAGCCGTCCAAGTCGACCGCGTTACGGTAACGCCCCGGTTTCAGGGTCTGAATTTCCGACATCATGGCTTCGTAGGACCGTTCAACGAGGTACTCGCCGATGACTTCAAGATGACTCAAGCCAAACTCGGCCATCATCTCTAGGAGACGCGCCACCCCCACATCGTTGCTGGAGGCAAGAGAATAAAGGTCGCCAACCACCTGAACGGGCTCGCGCACATTGGCCTTCACAATCTCAAAGAGGGTCTGGTTCGCAACCCCGGCGCTGAAGAGGGGGAGGATGGGAATGCAGAGTCCCTCCTCATAGACCTGACCGGCGTCAGGGCCAAAGCCGCGGCCGCCGATATCCACCACGTGAACGGTGGCGGCGAAAAGGGCGATTACGCGGCCCTCGCGGAAGGCCGGTGTTACCACGGTAAAGTCGAATAGGTGTCCCGTCCCCATCCATGGATCGTTGGTCACATAAACATCGCCCTCATGCATCTGCTCGAGCTTGATGTGATCGATGAAGTAGTTCACCGAGGCCGCCATGGCATTGACGTGGCCCGGTGTCCCCGTCACCGCCTGGGCCAGCATGCGACCCTTTCTGTCAAAGATACCGGCGGATAGGTCTCCCGCCTCGCGCACGGAGGTAGAAAAAGCCGTGCGAATCAGAGCTTGGGCCTGTTCCTCCACGATGGAGATCATGCGGTTCCACATGACCTGCTTTTCGATGGTTCCCATCTCGCTGGCCGACTGGGCTTGGGCGGCCGCGTCAGCCTGGCGGGTGAGGATGAGATCGCCGCGCCGGTTTATGCTTGCCTCGTAACCAGAAGCCACCACGGTGGTGGTTTGCGCTTCGGTAATGACGGCGGGGCCTGCCAGGAAGCTTCCCGGTGCCAAATCGGCGCGGGCAAAGACCTTGGCCGCTGCTGTCTCACCGGCGCCGGGGAACAGCATCTCCCGCTTGCCTGAGGCCTCCGCCTCAACCCGGGACGGCGCGTCTATGTAATCTTCGTTCGGCAATGGTCTGGCAGTTGAGAGGGTCAAGGACCAGGTCAGTACCTCAACTTCCGATCCGGGCACCGTACGGTGATACTGTGCAGCATATTCTTGCTCAAAGGTCTCCAGAAGGGCCTGGAAATCACCGGCCTTGAGCTTTCCATCGGGCAAAGCGATCTTGATCTCGTGCCCTTGACCTAAATAGCGGGCATAGGCATGGCGCTGTTCAATCAAAGCCTCGTTCGGCGCGCCGAGTCGGACGATCGCCTCGGCCTCGCTGCGCATCTCCTGGAAAAGAGCATTGAGGCGGTCCGCATCAAATTCGGCCAGCTTCATATAGCGACTGCGCACAACCTCGTAAGCAATCGGCGCCTGCAAAAACCCGACCGCCGATCCCACACCCGCATTGGCAGGCACGACGACCTTTTCGATACCCAGCTTTTCCGCCAATCGGGTGGCATGGAGAGGTGCCGCGCCGCCAAAAGCGATCATGGTGCGGTCGGCGATTTCCTTGCCTCGTTCGACAGCATGGACACGCGCGGCGCTGGCCATGTTTTCATCCACGATCTCGATGACGCCTTGGGCCGCACCCCGCGCATCGAGACCGAGCGGGTTGCCCACATCCTCTAACAGGCAACTTTCCGCCAGCCCTTCGGAAAGATCGAAACTGCCCCCGGCAAAGTCCTTGGCCGCCAAGCGACCCATGACCAAGTTGGCATCGGTCACCGTGGGCTTTTGCCCGCCCCGCCCGTAACAGGCCGGGCCCGGATCGGATCCGGCACTTTCCGGCCCTACAGTCAGGCGCTTTAGGCCATCAACCTGTGCCACCGAGCCGCCGCCGGCTCCGATTTCGACCATTTCGACCACCGGGATTTTCACCGGAAGACCGCTACCTTTCATAAAACGGTGGGCCCGATCCACCTCGAAAGTTCGCGACAGCAAGGGCTCACCCTCGTCAATCAGGCATATTTTCGCCGTCGTTCCGCCCATGTCGAAGGAAACGACCCGGTCCTCGCCCAAGTCTCTGGCCATGGCGCTGGCCAGAATGGCACCGCCTGCCGGCCCCGATTCAATCAGCCGCACGGGAAAGGCCGCCGCCGTTTCCAAGGTCACTAGATTGCCGCCCGATGTCATGAGCAGGCAGGGCGCGGTAAAGCCTCGCGCATCCAGGCTGGCGGTCAGCTCGGACAAGTAGCCGGACATAAGGGGGCGCACATAGGCGTTGGCACAGGTCGTTGAGAGGCGCTCGTATTCCCGCACCTCGGGACAAACCTGGGAGGCCAGGGAAATTTGCACTTCGGGGCAGGCCCGTTGCAGAAGCTCGGCCACCTGCTCCTCATGAGCGGGATTGGCATAAGCATGCAAAAGACCGATGGCCAAGCTTTCAATCTGATGGTCTTGAATTTTCGCGACGAGGGCCTCAACACTCGCCCCGTCCAAGGGCATCAAAACCTCGCCGCGCCAGTCCACCCGCTCGCGGACCGGCCAGCGCAAAAAGCGGGGCACCAGGGGCCGGGGACGCTCGGCGTTGATATCATACTGATCGAAACGGTTCTCGTAAGCGATTTCGAGCGAGTCCCGATGCCCTTCTGTCACCACCAGAGCCGTCTTGGCCCCCTTGCGCTCGATCAAGGCATTGGTGGCAAGGGTGGTGCCGTGCAAAATCAAGCCGATCTCGGACGGGGATGTCCCTGTGTCCTGCAAAACCTGATGGGTTCCGTCCAAGAACCCGAGAGAAGGATTTTCCGGTGTGGTGAGAACCTTGCGGGCGTGATATTGCCCCGCCTTTTCCAGCACCACATCCGTAAAGGTACCGCCGATATCGACCGCTAAGCGTGCTTGACCCATGCTGGCTCCCTCCCCAATTCGGGTTTCATTCTAGGCTTGATCGAAATGTGACCCTTGCACCACTGATTTGGCTCATGAGGCCAACCGAGAGGCGAGCAAAGAACCGATCCAATTTCAAGTTCTTTCTGAGGCACGAGTCACATTACGCGGCTACGAGGGCGCAGACAGAAGCAATTGACAGCCAAAACGACGGAAGCTAGCCTTTTGGGCAGGAAACACCACCGAGGTTGCCATGCCCCTCGTTTTTGTCCGCCAAATCGGTCGCCGGCACGATAAATCAAATCTTGTCGCCCCATGACAGCGCTTGCGTGACGCCCGCCGCCTGGCGGGTTAACGGGAGCTGTCGGCGGAAGAGTGTTCCATCATTCCCAAATCAAGATCGATCCGCCCGAAAGATCCCGTGAGGCCGCACCCCAAAAGGCCACCGCCTCAGACAACGCAAGCGCCGCACCGGTTCTCTTTCACCCGCTTGGTTTTATCATAGCTCGACCCCGTTTTCGCCCCTAGGGCTAGGGTCTTGGAGAGTTTGGGATGGATCACAAAAAGCCCCGCCTTGCCGTTGACATCGGCGGCACTTTTACCGACATCGCCATCGAAAAAGGCAATCAAATCCTCACGGCCAAAACCCTAACCACGCCCAGCCGTCCGGTGGAGGGCGTGGTTCAAGGGATCGCCTATGCCCTGGCACAAAGCGACCTGAAACCGGAAGATTTTGGATCGGTGATCCACGGCACCACCCTGGCCACCAACGCCCTGATTGAACGGCGCGGCGCCAAGGTCGGTGTAATCGCCACTAGTGGTTTCCGGGACATCTTAGAAATTGGCTATGAACGGAGATACGATCAATACGATATTAACATCGAAAAACAGGACCTGATTGTACCGCGAGATCTAGTCTTTGGCGTAAGCGAAAGGGTCGATGTCACTGGCAAGGTCATCGAACCCCTTGATCGAGCGTCCCTGGATAGAGCGATAGACGATCTGCTCGGCCAAGAGGTCGAAAGCGTAGCCGTCTGCTTTCTGCACGGTTACAAGAACCCAGCCCACGAGCGGCATGTAAAAAAGGCCCTGGCTGAGCGAGCACCGGGCCTGCCGGTTTCCCTCTCCTGCGAGGTATCGCCAGAAGTGCGGGAGTTTGACCGCCTCTGCACCACTCTCTCCAACGCCTACATAAAGCCCCTGATGGCAGGCTATATGCACGAGTTGGCGGGCGCCCTAAAGGACAAGGGCTTTAATTGTCCCCTTTTTATAATTACCTCGGGCGGGGGGATCACCACCCTGGACACCGCCATGGCCTATCCCATACGTCTGGTCGAATCGGGGCCCAGCGGCGGTGCGATCCTGGCCGCGAAGGTGGCCCAGGAAAAAGATATAGACGAGGTGCTCTCCTTCGACATGGGGGGCACCACGGCCAAGGTTTGTCTGATCGAGGGCCATAGCCCGAGAAGCTCCCGCTCATTCGAGATTGACCGAGCGGAGAGGTTTCTGAAGGGCAGCGGCATACCGGCCCGCATTCCCGTGATTGAGATGATTGAAATCGGTGCCGGGGGCGGCTCCATCGCGTCGGTGGACGGTTTGGGCCGATTGCGTGTGGGCCCCCAAAGCGCCTCCTCTGATCCGGGCCCTGCCTGCTACGGACGCGGCGGTCAGGCCCCAACGGTGACGGACGCGGATTTGACCGTGGGCTATATCGATCCCCGGACCTTTGCCGAGGGCCGCTTGAACCTCAAGCCTGGGCTCTCCCAGCAGGCGATTGAAAATGCAATCTCAACACCGCTGGGCATCAGCATCGCCGCAGGGGCGGACGGAATCTCCCAATCGGTGGACGAAGCCATGGCAAACGCGGCGCGCATGCACGCAGTGGAACAGGGCAAGGATCTAGCCGCCTGCAGCATGGTTGCCTTCGGCGGCAACGGGCCGCTTCATGCGACACGGGTGGCGGAGAAAATTGGCGTTGAAGAAATCATTATCCCCCCCAATCCCAGCGTCGGCTCGGCCGTGGGTTTCCTTTTTGCCCCCGTCTCCTACGAGATCGTGCGCAGCCACTATGTCCTGATTGAGGCTTTCCCCTTTGTCGCGGTCAATGACCTTTTGACCGAGCTTGAAGGGGAAGCCAGAGCCATCGTCGAGGCCGGCGCCCCGGGCGAGGCCCTTAAGGTCACACGGGTTGCCTTCATGCGCTATAATGGACAGGGCCACGAAATCGAAATTCCCCTACCCGCGGGGAACATTGACGACATCAAGCTGCAGGAACTGGTCGCCGACTTCGAGCGGGAATACGCGCGCCTGTTCAGCCGCGTGGTGCCCGAGATGAGCGTTGAGATCATGAATTGGTCGGTTGTCGCCTCCAACGTGCCGGCATCATCGCAGCCAGTATCTGACCTGCCGCCCAAGAGCCGCCCCATGGACAGCGGCAAGCGATTGCTGACCCTCGGCCAGGAAGGAGCCCAGGTCGAAGCGGCGGTTTATTCGCGCGCGGATCTTGAAGCGGGCGCCGAAATAATGGGACCCGCTTTGATCGTTGAACCGCAAACCACTTGCTTTGTCTCCGCCGCTTTCCAGGCCCGGATCGACGCCGGTCGAAACATTGTCCTGAACCGGCTTGAAGACAGAACCACCGCAAACGCCGCCCAATCGGGCAATAGCTTGGCATGGGAAGATCAAACTTATTCGGCGATTGACCTTCAAGTCATGTGGGACCGCCTGATGGCCATTGTGGAAGAGCAAGCACAGGTTCTCATGCGCACGGCCTTTAGCCCCATCGTGCGCGAGTGCGGAGATATCTCAGCCGGGATTTTTGATGTGCAAGGGCGGATGCTGGCCCAAGCGGTGACCGGCACACCCGGCCATATCAATACCATGGCCGCTGCGGTAAGCGAAATGCTGCCCCATTTTCCCAAGGCCGAGATGAAGCCGGGCGACATCTATATGACCAACGACCCCTGGATCGGCTCGGGCCATCTAAACGACATCGTGCTTTTCTCTCCCATCTTCCATCGGGGAGACTTGGTGGCCCTCACCGCCTGCACCTCTCACGTTTATGACCTTGGCGGTTTGGGCATGGGGCCGGACGGCAGCGATGTTTTCGACGAAGGTCTCTATCTGCCGCCGTTGAAACTGGTGGACGAGGGTCGGGTCGACCCGGTGATCATGAAGATCATGAAGGCCAACTCCCGCTCGCCTATCGCCAACGAAGGGGATTTTTATGCCCTGATCGCCTGCTGCGATGTGGCCGCCAAGCGACTGTCCGAAATGATGGGTGAATTTTCCCTGGACCGCGTGGACAAACTCGCCGAGCACATTCTCACCACCTCGCAACAGGCCACCGAGGCAGCGATCGCCCGCGTGCCGGCCGGCGTTTACGAAAGCGAGCTGATGACCGATGGCTACGACTTCGAAATCCTTTTAAAGGCCAAGATGACGGTCACCGCTAAGGAAATCATTACGGATTTCACCGGGTCATCGGGCCATTCGGCACGGGGCATCAACGTGCCCATAAAGTACACCGAGGCCTACAGCGTTTTTGCCACACGCTGCCTGGTGGGCAGCGACATCCCCAACAATGCGGGCTCGCTGGCACCCTTTAAGTTCGAGGCACCCAAGGACTGTATTTTGAATGCCCAATACCCGGCGCCGGTGGCCATGCGCCACAACGTGGGGCATATGGTCTCGGATCTGGTCTTCGGCTGCATCCATCAAGCCCTACCCGGCCTGGCCCCGGCCGAAGGGGCGTCGTGCCTGTGGGATTTGCCCCTGCGCAGCGTGGCCTCCGCCGCCCGGGAAGGACAAAACGCCACCCCCTTTGCCACGGAATTTTCCCATTCCGGCGGCATGGGTGCCCGCCCAACTAAGGATGGGTTGTCGGCCACCGCCTATCCCAGCGGGCTCTTCGGCACCCCGGTTGAGATCGCCGAAAGCACGGCTCCGGTGCGCATTCGCCGGCGCGAGCTTATTACCGACAGCGGCGGCGCGGGTCGCTATCGCGGCGGCCTTGGCCAAGTCATTGAGTTGGAAAGCAATGAAGAGGCGCCGATCTTGCTCTTTGCCGGGGTGGAGCGCACAAAATACCCGGCCCGGGGCCGAGAAGGAGGCCTTGAAGGCGCGCTGGGGCGGGCGAGTTTGCGGTCGGGGCCCAAAATCAAGGGAAAAGGCGAACAGGTGATCCCCGCCGGCGATCTTTTAATCTGGGAAACTCCTGGCGGCGGAGGCTACGGGGATCCGCTCGATCGCGATCCTGCCGCGGTGGAAAGCGACCTGCGGCGAGGCTTCATCTCTCAAGAGACTGCCAAAAAGCACTATGGCATTATCCTGGCCGCAGATGGGCAAGTGGACCCAGCGGCAACCGCTGCACGTCGCCAAGAGCTGAAAGGGGAAGCGACATGAAGCATGCTCAAACAAACGGCCGACCCCGGCAAAGCCGCGGTCGCGGCCGCATCGGCGTGGTGGTACCCGTCACCAACACCAACCTGGAGCCGGACATGATGATGTTGGCGCCCGAAGGCGTGTCTCTCCACTTCTCTCGCTCGGGGGGATATGACGTGGACGCCATTCCCGACGAAAAGCAGATGCGGCAATACTCGGACCAACACTCGCCGGAAGTGGTGGATAATCTGCGCCTCTGCCGGTCGGATGTGATCCTTTACGGTTGTACCTCGGCGACCTTGGCGCAAGGGCCAGCCTACGACCGCCAATTTCGCCAAGAAATCGAAGCGCAAACCGGCATTCCGGCCATCACCGCCGCCTCGGCCTTGGTGGAAGCGATTTCGGATGTGGGCGATAAAGGCAGCAAAGCCTTCGCTCTCAGCTCTCCCTATGTGGCCAGGCTGAACGATTTGGCGATTTCCTTTATTGAAGCATTCGGTCACCGCTGCGTGGGCCGGGCGGATGCAGAAAAGCCTTTGGGCAATGACGATGTGGCCGCGCTGAGCCCTGATGATGTGATGGCTTTGGCCGAACGGGCGAACAATAAGGAGGCCCAAGTGATCGTGCTATCTTGCACCGACATGCGGGCTGCCGAGGCGGTGCCCGAAATCGAAAGACGCCTGAGCAAACCGGTGGTCACCAGCAATCAAGCACTGATGGCCTGGGCCATTCGCCGCCTCGGACTCCCCTTCGAGGGCACCGTCCTTGCGAACCACCGCTTGGTCGCTGATCGTTAGCCGTCGTTTGCCGAAACCTTAGGAGGACTGCCATGCCGACCCCGACACGAGCATCCGTCAAGGCGCTGCCGCCCTATGTCCTGGCGGAGCAAAACCTGCCGGGAATCGCCCATCCCATCCTCTTAGCGCAAAATGAGCTGGGCGCTCCACCGAGCCCGCGCGCTGTGGCGGCGGCCGGCACGGCCCTGACCCAGCTCAACCGCTATCCAAATCCGGATCATCTCAGTCTGCGCGAGGCCATTGCCCAGGTTCACGGCCTTTCGTCGGAACGGCTGCTGTGCGGGGCCGGCTCCATGGAACTGCTCGGGCTGTTGGCCCAATGCTATTGCGAGCCGGGGGCCGAGATGGTCATGACCCAGTTCGGCTATAAGTTCTTTCAGCTGCAATGCACCCTGGCAGGGGCGCAAATCCACGTGGTACCGGAAAACGATATGACAGCGGATGTCCCTGCCATCGCCGCCGCGGTGACGGAGGCCACCCGCCTGGTCTTTGTCGTGAACCCGAACAATCCTACCGGCGCTTTACTGGCACCAGGCGAGGTGGCTCGGTTGCGGGCACTGTTGCCGGAGCACGTCCTGCTGGTACTCGATTGCGCCTACGCCGAGTTTGTGTCCGGACAGGCTTATGAAAATGGTTTTGACCTGGTAGATCAGGGCGCCAACATTGTGGTGCTCAGGACCTTCTCAAAAGCCTACGGCTTAGCAGGCTTGCGCATCGGCTGGCTCTACGGCCCGGCAGACGTGGTGGCGGCCCTCTCGGCGGCCCGACCGCCCAACAGCGTCACGACGCCGGGATTGGCCGCCGCCCAGGCCGCCGTCGAGGATCAGGATCACCTTAAATGCGCCGTCGCCGAAGTGGTCGAGCTGCGCCAAGCCTTGAGCGAAAAGGCAACGACGCTGGGCCTAGAGCCCCGGCCCAGCCAGGGCAATTTCTTGCTGATCGGCTGCCCTGAGGCAGGCCCCCTGTCCGCCCATCCGTTGTATGAGGGATTGAAAAAATCAGGCATCGTGGTGCGTCCCATGACGTCCTACGACCTGCCCCACCACCTGCGCGTAACCATCGGATCAAGGGCCGAGATGACAAAATTTGACGAAGCCTTGGAAAAGCTCCTTTGATCTTCAGCTACCGAAGAAAAGCAGCTCTTTCCGCCTCGGAATAGCCCAGTTCGGCTAAAATCTCCTCTGTGTGTTCACCCAGCTTCGGTGCGATGGTTTCCTGCAACGACAGGGGCGCCAAAGGGCTACACACAAATCTCATGTCCGCGCCTCCGGCGGATTTGACAGAGGAGAAGGCATTGTATTCCGTGCTGATAGGGCTTTCGGCTATGGTCTTGACAGATTCTATAGCGGAACAAGGGATATCATTGGCCGTCATAAGAGATAGCCAATGATCGGCGGAATGTTTTCGGAAATGTGTCCCTAAAATATTGTCAAGATTGTCTCTGTTTTCGAGTCGAGTTTCGTCATCCTCAAAGCGAGGATCGTCCGTCAGCGCCGGTAATCCAATCACATCGCAAAAGCGGGGCCAATCCTTGACGCTTCCCAAGCCGATCACGATCTGCCGATCCGCTGTGGGATAGGGCTCGAAGGGTGTCATGGAGGGATGGCGAGAACCAATGGGGCCGGGCACCTCACCTGCGTTCAAATGGCGGGAAAAGGCATTTTCCAGGCAGGCCCACTGGCACGCCAACATGGAGATGTCCAGGGCGTCCTTGGGCTCCTCGCCCAAGCTATCGCGCCGATAGAGGCGCTCTAGAATGCCGATGGCAGTAAAGAGCGCAGCAGAGATATCTCCCACAGAAAAGCCGACCCGCGTGGCCGGCCCACCCTGGGGACCATTGATGCTCATCATACCGCTCATGGCCTGAACGATGATGTCATAGGCCGGCCGCCCGGAGAGGGAGCCTTGCTGCCCAAAGCCGCTGATGGAGGCACAAATCAGACGCGGGTTGAGCTTTTTCAGATCCTCGTCACCGCAGCCAAGGCGGTCACGCACGCCGGGGCGCATGTTTTCGATAAAAACGTCGGCCGTTCCCAGCAAACGGTGCAAAGCCTCCCGCCCCGATGGGCTTTTCAAATCAAGGCAGAGGGAGCGCTTGTTGCGGTTCAGGGACGCGAAATAAAGGCTCATATCCTCTTCAAAGGGCGGCGTCTGTCGGGCCGTATCTCCATCAGGACTTTCGACCTTTATGACGTCGGCTCCCATGCCCGCCAGCAGCCAGGTGCAAAAGGGGCCGGACAGGACTGAAGTTAGATCGACGACGCGGATCCCTTTCATCTTTTACGCGCTCATCTCGAATCGGGATCTGGAGTAATCTGGCGCGGCCAAAGACCTTGGTAGGGCATGCGCGCCACAGCGTCGTGGACCATGGTCGCCAGCGTGGTCAGATCAAACACCGGAAGGCGCAAGCGGGCTTGGATGCGATGGGCAAAGGTCGGCATATCGGTGCATTCTAAAACGAGGGCTCCGATCTCCGGGTTCTCGTCGACCAGACTTTGGGCCGCGCCAAGAACTTCCTGCTCGATCTTGGTCACATTCATGACGCTTCGCTGGCCCTCAAGGATGACCTCGCAAAACTCTTCAGAATTTTCCAGCCCGCCGATTGCCACGGGGATACCAGCCGCGCCAACCGCCCTGAAATGAGCCTCGGTCAACCTGGCGGCGCTGGCCGTCAAGACTCCGACTTTTTGGCCAGGTCTGAGCATGTTGTGGACCAAGGGGACCTGGATCAGACTCGAGGCAAAGACCGGCACCGACACCGCCTCGGCCAGTTCGCGCTGATAAAGCGCCAAAAAGCCACAGCTTCCCGTGATCGCGCGTACGCCTTCTACTTCCAAGCGCTGGGCCGCATCGATAAAGGGGTGGATAAACTGATCACTGGGTTCGTTTATCAGCTGGGCCACAGTGGCGCCGCGAACGGTTTCGTAAAGCACGGGAAAAGGCAGGCCCGACACATTTTTGATGTGCCCCGGCAATTTTGGAAAGCGGGAATCCAGGCACAGAACGCCAATGGTAACGCCGCAAATATTGGGTCCACCTTCCACCAACATGATCATTTTCCCTATTTTAGCTGGGGTAGCCGCGCGGAGGGCGGTCATGAATTCATCGCACCGCAATTTCAGTGCTGAAAGGAGGGGCTATTTTAGGTGCATTGCAATCCAATCAGCGGACATCTGCTTGGCCTTAGCCACTTGCGCATCTGTCATATGAGCAAGCAAAGCATCACGCGTGCTTTGGGCAACCGGCGCAAATAGTTCATTGTCGGTTTGTTGGGCTATGATATCGAACCACATATAGGACAATACATAGTCCCTCTCCAGCTTGTAGCCGCCTGAATAGATATCGCCCAAAGCAAATTGCGCTCCAACGCTGCCATGCTCTGCGGCCATGGTCCACCATCTGAGCGCTTCGGGCAGACTTTTTTCGAGCCCTTGTCCATAACGAAAAAGAGTGCCGAGGACGAATTGGGCCTCGGGATCGCCCTCCTCGGCACGCTCTGCAAGGTAGGACAAATCCTCCGCGTAAGCCGGCAGGGACAGACCAAAAACGAGGACGAGGGCAACAATGACTGATTTCATGAGGGAGTCCTCCTCAATTTAGATCTGCCACCCACAGCGAACGCCGCTAAATCTTTTTTTGCGTTTCGCGACGGACTTTAACGGACCACAAAAACCGAACAGGAAGCGTGACGCACGACTCGCGCGGCATTCGGGCCGAGCAGGAAATCGGCAAGATCCGGCTTATGGCAGCCGATGACGATAAGGTCGGACGTGTCCTCAGCCGCCTGTGTCAAGATTTCCCGATAGATTGAACCGGAACGGACTGCAATATTTGCCCTATCGTCGGGCAGGCCCAGGTTGCCGACCAAATGCCCAAGCTGTTCGGAAACCTTGGCGGACATGTCTTCGTGATAGCCTTTCGGCAGCTGGATCGCAGCGGCGGGCGCGATGTCAGCGGCGACATAGACAAGTGTGATATGGGCTCCCTTTAGCTTGGAGAAATCAGCCGCGACCTCGATCATGCGCTCGGTCAGGGCAGTGTCCTCCAAATCCACGGCGACCAGTATTTTATCAATCATGGCAACAAGCCTCCTATTGTGCGGCCCCAGGGGAAGTTTCGGCCCGTCGCTTTTTAGCCATCACTTGAACCAAGATGACCGGTGCCACGATGGCCAGGGCTATTAGGTCCGATTGCCACGATGGTGCGATCGCCACCAATCCGCCGAAAGCCGCCAAAATGCGTTCCCACCATGCCATGGGGGCAAAGAAAAAGCCCACCACGGACGCCGACAAGGCAACCACCCCCAAGATGCAGCTGGTTGCCGCATAGGAAAATTCCAAAAAGTTGAAGCCAGTCGACGACACCAACAGCAAGACAGGCGCATAGACAAAGGCCATAGGCGCAATGATCTTGCCGAGCCCTAGAGTGAAGGCGGACATGCCTGTTTTAAAGGGGTTGGAATTGGCGATGGCCGCTGCCGCATAGGCCGAGGTGCAGACGGGCGGCGTGATCTCGGCGACAACGCCGTAGTAGAGCACGAAGAGGTGTGAGGCGATGGGCGGCACACCCAATTGCGCCAGGGCCGGCTGGGCAACCGACACCAACATGATGTAGAGCGCCGTCGTGGGAATGCCAGCACCCATCAAGATGCATGCGATTGCAATCAGGATGAGGGACAAAAAGAGCTGCAGATCTTGGATCGAGAACAGCTCGAAAGCGCCATAGTTAAAGAACCAATGGAGGTTTTCAGCCATGGTGGCGGCGCCGGAGGTGACCATGAAGCCGATCCGGAAGCCCACGCCGGTGGTATTGATGACGCCAACCACGATCCCCACGGCGGCGGAGGCCGCCCCGACCGCCAAGGCATACTTCACGCCAGTCTCCAGGGCATTTAGCATGGCCGGCATCTCCATGCGTTTTTGCGGGTTGAAAATGCCGATAATCGAGCCCGCGACCAAAAGCGCCGTAATGGGCAGGCCGAAACCCTCGGTCATATATTTCCAAAAGGCAAAGGCGATAAAGAGGGCCGGGAAAATGAGTGTAAAGGGCGTATCTCGCCGCGCGGCACCCACAATAATGGCCAGGCTGATGCCGCAAAAAGCCGACATGTATGGTGTGTAGCCTGAGAAAAGAACCGACAGGAGGGCAATCAAGGGGATCACATTGGCCCAGCCGTCTTTCCAAACCTCCTTGAACTTGGGAAGCATATCGGCAGCGATGCCTTTCAGGTCCAGCCGGCGGGCCATGAGATGGACAACCGTGAAGACGCCCACATAATGCAAAAGGGCGGGAAAGATCGCCGCAATGACGATGGTGGTGTAGGGCACCTCCAAAAACTCGGCCATGATGAAGGCCGCGGCCCCCATAATGGGCGGTGTGATCTGGCCACCGGCCGAAGCCGCGGCTTCCACACCGCCGGCAAAACGACCGGGATATCCGAGCCGTTTCATATTGGGAATGGTGAGGGCACCGGTGGAGACCGTATTAGCCACGGACGAGCCCGAGATGGTGCCGAAAAAGGCCGAGGAAACCACGGAAACCTTAGCCGGGCCGCCGGTGTACTTGCCGGCCAGAATGGTCGCATTATCGATAAAAAGCGCTCCCAGGCCGGTCCGCTGGGCAATGACCCCGAACAGTACAAAGTGAAAGACGATGGTGGAGACGACCCAAAGGGTGACCCCAAAGATGCCTTCTTGGGGGAAATACATGGACGACACGAAGGTGTTAAACTTCACCCCCGGATGCTGCAGGATACCCGGGAAATAGGGTCCGAACAGCGCATAAGACATAAACACGCAAATAATCAGTGGCAGAATCCAGCCAAGGGTGCGCCGTGTAATGTCGAGCACCAGAACAATAAGAATGGAGCCAAAAACCAGGTCCGAAATGTTGGGATTGCCCATTCTAAAGGTCTGTTCCTCGATACCGAAGAAAGGCAATCCATGCCAAGCCATGCCCAAATAAAGGGACGCGGAAATGCCCAAGACCATAGCAATCAAATCGTAGAGCGGGATATTCCCGATCCTCAACAGGCTCGGCCTGAGTTGAAAGGCTTCCTTGGTGCGAAAGAGCGGAAAATAGGCATAAGTCAGAACAAACAGGCCCGCCAGGAACCAACCCATGTGCCAATGTTCGGCGGGCAGGGCAAAACCGGCAGTCAGGAATTCGTAAGTGGCGAAGGCAATAGCGACCACACGCAGTATTGTATGCATGCGGTCTGTTACCGGGCGGGTCGCCGCGGCCTCGTCGTACTTCTCCTCGATCGCCTTAAGTTCTTCTTGGCTTAGTTCGTGATCGTCCGGTTTTCCGTCGCTCATCAGTCGTCTCCCCCTAAAATTTCTCGCTTTTCAAGAACCCCTTCCCGCAGCCCGCAGGCACCTAATCAAAATACCCTAGAAAACACAGCTCATAAAAAAAAGTCCGGCCAGCGACAGCCCTTCTGTGATGACGAACAAGACCGCTGGCCGGGTTAACTTACTCAAGCGTGGACGGTTTTACTGAAGCAAACCGGCTTCTTTGTAGAACCGTTCCGCGCCGGGATGCAGCGGTACGCCGAGAGCAATCACGCCATCTAGCGCCGTGTCCGGTGTGATCTGCTTACCCTTGGCATGACCATTGTCGAGCAGCTTGCGGGTGTTATCGTTCCACAGAGCCTTGGTGATACCATAGACCAGCTCTTCATCCTGATCGGCCGAGACCACCAAAAGGGCGCTCACCGCCGGTGTCTTGGAGTCCACATCAACGCCTTCGTAAACGCCCGCAGGGATTTGCGAGGGAATATAAGCCGGGATGACTTCATTGATCTTCTGCAAGTCTTCGTCGGAGAAGGAATGCAGGTTCATGCCCTTGGTTGACGCCAATTGGACCATCGCGGCCACGGGCCAGCCAGCGGCATAGAAGTAAGCATCCAACTGACCGTCGGCCATGCGTTCGGCGGATTGACTGTTATTCAGTTCGGCTTCTTCAATGTCATCGCGTGTAACACCCCAAGCTTCGAGCATTTGCAGGACAGCCACTTGCGTGCCTGAGCCCGCTTGGGCGATGCCAACGCGCTTGCCCTTGAGATCGCTCAAGTCATTGATGGTTTTGCCTTCGGGCAGAACAAGGTGCAGGTCTTCCGGATAAAGATTGGCGACCACGCGCAGCTTTTCGTGAGGCTTACCGTCAAACTTGCCCTCGCCCAGATACATGGACCGGGTCACGTCCGCTGCCGCCATACCCATTTCCAGCTCGCCATTCTGCACCGCGGCGTTGTTAAACACAGATGCGGTCGTTGATTGAGCGATGGCGATCAGTCCGGGCACACCGCACTGTCCACCCTCGTCACAGGGGCGGGACCCCGGAGGGGAAGAAATTCCGTTTGCGATGGTACCGCCGATGGGGAAATAGGTTCCGCCGGCGCTGCCGGTGCCAATGCGGAAAAACGTGGGATCTTGCGCCAAGGCAACCCCGGCAAAAAGGCTACCCGCAAGTGCGGCGGCCAAAATCTTTCCTGATTTTTTCATAGCTTACGCTCCCTAATTTTGATCTTTTTCAAAGGGTCCCTGACCACTTTGCCTCACAAAGCAGGCATTTATGGGGAGACCTCATTTCCACAAGGCCTAGACTTTACAGTTCCGTAGCACGAAATCAAACTTTAGTTCGCGGCAAAAGCACCGGTTTTTAAGTTGCAGTGGATATGAATCAAATCCCAAAACGACACATTGATTGGGAAGTGTTGTTAAAAATCCGACCAATACTATTTATGGTAAAACTTTATCCAAAACATCATCTTTTTGATATAAATATGTTCCGCAATAAAGATGAAAGTTTTTACACTTTTGCATATTGCATCAGACCTGCTATAGACCGGGGCCATACGCATCGCTATGTTAGAAAACTTGCAATGAAGGCTATATTTCGGCCATTTTCTTGTGAGATATATTGATCGTGATCAAGGCGTGACGAAATAAAGTCGGTTTATATGCCTTTAACTATAGTAAAGTTGCTCGTCGGCACGCTGTTCGGAGGACCTGAGGATGGATTACGAAGCCTTCTTTAAGACCCGCCTGGATTCCTTGCGGGACGAAGGCAACTACCGTTTCTTCGCCGAATTAGAACGCCAAGCTGGCCACTTTCCGCGCGCCCATCAGTATGTGAACGAGACAGTCCGGGACGTGACTGTCTGGTGTTCAAATGACTACCTGGGAATGGGGCAAAACCAGGCAGTGCTAAAGGCCATGATCGATGCCATTCATCGGTGCGGCGCCGGCGCTGGAGGAACCCGGAACATATCCGGGACAAATCACGATCACGTTTTGCTTGAGCGCGAACTGGCCGACCTTCATCAGAAGGAAGCCGCGCTGCTCTTCACCTCCGGATATGTTTCCAACTTCGCCACTTTGGGAACCTTAGCCAAAAACCTGCCGGGCTGCGTGGTGTTTTCCGATGAACTGAATCACGCCTCGATGATCGAAGGTATTCGCCACTCGCGTGCGGAAAAACGGATCTTTAAGCATAATGACGTGGCGGACCTTGAACGCCAGCTGGCGCAAATCGATCCGGATCGACCCAAGTTGATCGCTTTTGAGAGCGTCTATTCGATGGATGGTGATATCGCACCGATCCGAGAGATTTGTGATGTGGCCGACAAGTACGGCGCCATGACCTACCTTGACGAGGTCCATGCGGTGGGCATGTACGGCCCGCGGGGCGGCGGTATTGCCGAACGCGAAGGGCTTATGGACCGCTTAACGGTGATTGAGGGAACCCTGGCCAAGGCATTTGGCGTGATCGGCGGCTATATCGCGGCGTCGGCAGCTCTTTGCGATTTTGTCAGATCCTTCGCCAGCGGATTTATATTTACCACCGCTTTGCCGCCGGCTGTGGCTGCCGGTGCCATGACGGCTGTTCAGCATCTAAAACAAAGCGATGAAGAACGTCAGCTTCAGCGTGCCAATGTCGCCGAGGTGCGGCGCCGTTTGGATGCCGTCGGCATTCCGCACAAGCCCAATCCCAGTCACATAATTCCGGTCATGGTCGGAGATCCGGTAAAGTGTAAAATGCTCAGCGACATTTTGCTTTATGATCACGGGATCTATGTGCAACCGATCAATTACCCGACCGTACCGAAAGGAACCGAGCGTCTAAGGATTACTCCGGGACCGCTGCATTCGCCGGAAGATGTCGAGCGTCTGGTCGCCGCGTTGACCGGCCTTTGGACACAATGCGCTCTGTCCCGCGCGGTTGCCTGATTTAGTCCTTCTATTCTAGCGCGTCTCCTGCCGCGGTGAATTGTGAGAGGTCAAGGCCCCATTAGGGGGCGTGAGGTCCCTTCAGGGCCGCCTTTTTTCCAAGTAAAGATCGATGAGTTGATGCAGGCGCTCGCCCCCGAAAGATGGATCGTGCCCCGCGTGGACCACCCTGACCGGCAGCTCCCGTAGGCGCTGCATGCTGGCCTTGTAATCCACGATATTGGAATGGTCGAGTTCGTCCAAGAGAGGTCCATCGTAGACACAGTCGCCGGAAAACAGCGTACCGGTCCTTGCTTCCCAAAGGCCCATGCTGCCTGGAGAATGTCCCGGCAGATGCAAAACCTCGAACTGTCGCCCCCCTAAATCGACCACATGGCCTTCCTCCACCCCGACCGCATCCCGGGCCGGCTTTAGGCAATAGCTCTTTGGGTCATAGCCCGCGTGAGGCAAGGCGGTGATAAGCTGTTGACCCTTTTCGACCGGATACCCGGCCCGCTCCAGCATGTCGACAAAGTCTTCACCGAAATCATTGATAAAAAGGCTGCCCGCCTCACTGGGGGCCTCAAAATTTTCCTTTTCCAAGCGATGCACCAGACAGGTCTCAAATTCGTGGTGCCCGCCCATGTGGTCGGCGTGACTATGGGTTGCGACGGCCACTACAGGCTTATCGATGAGGTCCTTGGTGGCCTCTCTAAGGGAAGTCACGCCCATCCCCGTATCCACCATCAGATCCCGGTCTCGTCCTCGCACATGCCAGATGTTGCAGCGCATGAGCGGCACAACATGGGGTTCCCACAGCAAGGTTATATCGTCGTCAATGCGACGGCGTTCGAACCATCGTTCCGCGATCTTCAATGCCATTAATCGTTCACCTCATTCCAGCTTGCAAAGCGTAGAAGCCTAAAGAGCTAGAGGCAAGATGGCGCTAAGCTTGGCGCTTGTTCGGCTCCGGGACAGAGGCCTATTATTGCACACGAGGCGGCGCGACATTGGATAAGCGTTGACCGACCAAAAGGCGCGGCCCGGGCTCGTTTTCAGAACATTTTTGGAGAACGACAACATGTGCCGTTGGCTAACTTACAAAGGCGATCCGATTTTTCTCGAGGACCTTATTTATAAGCCAGACCATTCCCTGATCGATCAATCCCTGCGCGCCATGGAAGCCAAAGTACCCACCAATGGCGACGGCTTTGGCATAGGCTGGTACGGGGACCGGGACCTACCAGGATTGTACCGTGAGGTCCTGCCGGCCTGGAATGACAGCAATCTGCGCAGCCTTGCCCATCAGATTTCCTCACCCCTGTTTTTTGCTCATGTGCGGGCTTCTACCGGAACCGAGACCGTCCGCTCTAACTGCCATCCCTTTGCCCATCAAAAGTGGCTCTTCATGCACAACGGCCAAATCGGCAACTATATGGGGTTCCGACGCCGGCTCGAGGCTCATATCCCCGATACCCTATATGCTTTTCGGCAAGGCACCACAGACAGCGAGATTCTTTTTTATCTCTTGCTTGCTCATGATTTGGATAAGGATCCCCTGTGCGCAATCAACAAGACCCTAAGCCTTGTGCGCCATGTTATGGAAGAAAGCGAGGCGCCCTCTTTGTTCCGCTGCACGGCCGCACTTTCCGACGGCAAGAGCCTTTATGCCATCCGCTATTCCAGCGACGATAAGCCGCCAAGCTTATACTACGCCGCCGAGGGCGACCGCATTGTTGTTGTGTCCGAGCCCTTAGACGATGTGGCCGACAATTGGGAACCGGTACCAGCAGGACATCTCTTGCAAGTTCACGAGGCAAAAGCGCCTGTTGTGATGCCGCTGGACTCGTGAATTGAAGACAAACCAGCAGCTGGACTTGTCCCTCGGTAGCAGCCTCGCCTATCATTACCCTCACACATTCCGGCAGTCTAACCGAGGGGAGTTCAGCGATGGCCGAGACACAATATGATTTGGTGGTGATCGGCGGCGGCCCCGGCGGTTATGTAGCGGCCATCCGGGCCTCCCAACTGGGCATGAAAACCGCCTGCGTGGAGGGACGCGGCAGCCTGGGCGGAACTTGCTTGAATGTGGGATGCATCCCCTCCAAGGCGATGTTGCAATCGTCTGAAAAATTTGCCGACGCCACCAAGCATTTTGCTGCCCACGGCATCGCCGCGTCTCAAATCAACCTGGATTTGCCGACTATGCTGGGCCGTAAGGACAAGGTCGTGAAGGATTTGACCACCGGCATCGAATTTCTCTTCAAGAAAAACAAGGTGGACTACATCAAGGGCTGGGGCTCCATCCCTAAGGCCGGCGAGGTGTCCGTCAAGCTTCCGGACGGTGGCACTGACACCTTGCAAGCTGCAAAGATCTTGATTGCCACAGGCTCTGAGTCCACTCCCTTACCGGGTATTGATGTAGACGAGAAGCAAATCGTGACCTCAACCGGCGCCCTGGAGCTGTCAAAGGTGCCGGAAAGCATGGTGGTCATCGGCGCCGGCGTCATCGGCCTGGAATTGGGTTCGGTCTGGTCGCGCT
The DNA here is from genome assembly GCA_039028695.1 of Pseudomonadota bacterium. Lineage (GTDB taxonomy): Bacteria > Pseudomonadota > Alphaproteobacteria > Kiloniellales > Kiloniellaceae > JANQKX01. The sequence continues at coordinate 35,212 of JBCCHN010000009.1, read as the reverse complement.
TGGGCGCCAAGGTGACGGTCGTGGAATTCCTCGACCGGATTCTGCCGGGCATGGACGGTGAAATCGCCAAGCAGACCCAGCGGGTACTCACCAAGCAGGGCCTGAAATTTAAGCTCGGTAAAAAAGTCACCTCGGCTGTTGCCAGCGATGGCGGCGTTCTGCTCACCATAGAGCCGGCCAAGGGCGGCGATGCGGAGACCATGGAGGCGGAAAACGTTCTGCTGTCCATCGGCCGACGGCCCTTCACCGAAGGCCTGGGCCTGAAAGAGCTCGGCGTGGAGATGGACAACCGGGGCTTCATCCAAGTGGACGGCAGTTTCCAAACCTCAGTGCCAGGCGTCTACGCAATTGGGGACTGCGTGCCCGGTCCCATGCTGGCCCACAAGGCCGAGGAAGATGGCGTGGCGGCCGTGGAAACAATGGCCGGTCAATCGGGACACGTGGACTACAACTTGGTGCCCGGCGTGGTCTACACCTGGCCCGAGGTGGCCGGTGTCGGCAAGACAGAAGAGGAACTTAAAGAAGAGGGCATTGAGTACAGTGTCGGCAAGTTTCCCTTTACCGCCAACAGTCGGGCCCGTGCCAATGCGGACACGGACGGCATGGTGAAGATCCTGGCTGACAAGGCGACGGATAAGGTTTTGGGGGTTCACATTCTGGGGCCCTTGGCCGGGGATCTCTTGGCCGAAGCGGTTATTGCCATGGAGTTCGGTGCCTGCGCTGAGGACATTGCCCGAACCTGCCACTCTCACCCCGGTATGGGCGAGGCGGTCAAAGAGGCGGCCTTGGCCGTGGCGGGAAGGGCGATTCACATCTGAGCCATTCTGGCGGCGCTTTTCCCCCTTTTCCGCATCCTTATCTATGGCGACCTATTTTTCGGCGCCCCTATTTTTCTTGGCGCGGGGATGAGCCGCGTCATAAACGGCGAGCAGGGCATCGCTATCCAATGCCGTATAACGCTGGGTGGTGCTCAGCGAAGCATGCCCTAGAAGTTCCTGGATGCTGCGCAGGTCGCCGCCTGCCTGCAGCAGATGGGTCGCAAAGGAATGGCGCAGGGCATGGGGCGTGGCGCTGTCGGGCAGCCCGAGATAGCCGCGCAGTTCCTGAACCCGGAGCTGGATCTGCCGGGCCCTTAAGGGACCGCCCCGTTTGCCCAGGAAAAGCGGTCCCTCCGCTGCCAAATCGTGGGGGCAAGCGCGCAGATACGCCTCAATCGCCAATGGGATTACCGGCAAGAGGGGAACCTGCCGCTCCTTTTGACCTTTGCCCAGAACGCGCAAACTTGTTTGGCCGGCGGCAGGCGCATCCTTTCGGCTTAGGCCCAGTGCCTCACCGATCCGCAGTCCCGCGCCGTAGAGCAAAAGCAAAACGGCCGTATCCCTCTTGCCAATCCATCCCGGCTCAGCCATTGAGCCGAGGGACGTGACAACCTCCTTGGCCTCACGCCGGCCGAGGGCCTTTGGCAGGGCAGTGGCCAGCTTGGGACCGCGCAAGCCCAACACAGCCGTATTTTCAAGGCGACCCGTTTTGGCGAGCCATCGAAAAAAGCCGCGCACCACGGAAAGGGCTCGGGCATTGCTGCTATGTTGCAAACCACGGCGATGGCGGGCGGCGAGCCAGGCACGGAAATCACGCAGGCCAAGCTGGGCCAACTGATCCATCCCGACCGACTGACCCAGATGGCCAGCAAAAAACACCAAACAATCGAGTAGATCCCGTTGATAGGCAGCACAGGTATGGTCGGAGCTTCGCCGCTCGACCACCAGCCAATCCAGCCAAGCTTGACAAGTGTCCCGCACGTCCGCTGACAGCGCCGCATTCAAAGGGCTGTCGTCGGCTGATCGAGGCGTCAGGGTGAGGGCATGCCGAGCCATTTGCGGCAACCACATTCCAAGACACGCGCCAAAAAGCTCATCAGTTCGGTCCCCTGGCTACTGTGATAGTGGTCCGGGTCTCGCGAGCCCAGTGCCAAAACAGCTTGAGGCGCTTCCGGGCTGATGTTGAGGCGGATTAAGGCGTCGGAACGAATAAGGCCCGCCCCTTCCCCAAAGATCACCGGGTCGCCGGCGATATCGCTACGCAGGCAGACATGTCCGCTGGGTCCGAAAATCTGCTCGATTTGCCCAGGTTCCAGCGGCGAAATGCCGTCAATGGATTTGGCCGCCAACGCCTCGGCAGAAATCTCGACACACACGGTCACCATGTCGATGTCCAGGATGATGGCCATATCGGTGGTAATGGTTTCGATGAAACGCTCGAAGGAATGGGCCTCCAACATGGCCAGCACGGCCTGGTGCACGCGGTTTTGCGTCATAAGATTGGACCGGCCGGTGGCCAAGAGGGAATCTCGGCTGCTGGTGAGGTCGCTGACCTCGGCCCTTAGGCGCTTGAGCAATTCGTGGCGCAGATCCACCACGCCATTGCCCTGGTAGGACGCAGGCACATCAAGGACATCCATCAACTCGGGATGGCGCTGCAGGAAATCCGGGTGGCGACGCAAGTAAGTTGCCACCTGGTCATCTGTTATCGGACGGGCTTCAGCTGCACCATTTCCTTGCTCTTTGGCCCTCTGCGCGCCGGCCTCCGATGCCCGCTTTTTAGGAGACGACCCTCGACGCCCCTTCATGCCTTGTGGTGATAAATCGCCCGGTTTGGACATGTGCGGCGGCCCTTACCTACTGATCCAAGATGGACTGGCCGGTTTTTGCCCAATCCGCCAAGAAGGCATCCAAACCCTTGTCCGTCAAGGGATGCTTATACATGGCGCGCAAAACACCCGGTGGTATGGTAGCAACATCGGCGCCCATTTTGGCCGACTCGATCACGTGATTAACGCCGCGAATCGAGGCGACAAGCACTTCGGTGGTGAAGGCCGGATAGGATTCGTAGATCTCCACGATATCAGCGATGAGGGTCAAGCCGTCGGTGCCCACATCGTCCAAGCGACCGATAAAGGGTGAGATATAGGTTGCGCCGGCCTTGGCGGCCAGAATTGCCTGGGCGGCGGAGAAACAGAGGGTCACGTTGACTTTAGTGCCGCTATCGCTGAGGGCCTTGCAGGCCTTTAGACCGTCCGGGGTGAGGGGGACTTTGATAACGATATTGGGTGCCAATTGGGCCAAAGCGCGGCCCTCCGATAGCATGGTGTCAAGATCCGTCGCGGCCACCTCGGCCGATACCGGCCCGGGCACGACCGCGCAGATTTCCCGTAAAACGTCGAAAAAGTTGCGGCCGGTCTTGGCCACCAGGGATGGGTTTGTGGTAACGCCGTCCACCAAGCCAGTCGCGGCCAGATCGCGTATTTCGGCAACATCCGCGGTATCGATAAAAAACTTCATGGGCTTTGCCAGTCTTTCCCTTGTGTATCGTGGATCAGCGTGTGCAATAGATCAGTCTTGTGTGCGATAGATTACCAGAGCCTAAAGATCAACGCCTTAGCCGGCCTGCGCCGGTAAAATATTGCCTCTCGTATTTTTTTCCGATCGACTGAAGCGGCATGGCCGTCGGCGACTCGGAAGCGTAAAGTGTAGCCGATGCCAATCACACACGCCAGCGCCACACAATTCAGCGCAACACAGGCCAACCCTAAAAAGGCCAGCGCTTCGGTACCATCCGCCTCATCACTTTTTCCCGGTCAAGGTATTTCAGACCCACGTAAACGCCTTTCGGTTTTGCTACCCCTGCCCCTTGATGGCACTTTCGACTATTTAACTCCGCCAGGCGATGACTTTCCCGCCGGTTCTGTGGTCCGCGTACCCTTCGGGCGCCGTGAGTCAGTGGGCGTGGTTTGGGACAACCCTCAACTGAAGGTCGGAGGGGATGAAACACCGCTGCCGGAAAGCCGCTTGAAGGAAATTATCGGGCCCTGTCCCGTACCGCCCCTGACCGCCGTTGCCCGACGCTTTATCGAATGGGTGGCGACCTATTGCTTGGCACCTGAGGGTAATGTCCTGCGAATGGCCCTAAGCTCCGCAAAGGCTCTTGAGGAACCATCGCCCCACGTCGCGTACGAATTGGCCGAAGGCAGCCAAAACCTCGACCTCTCCGGAAAAACGGAAGCAGGGCAAGCCGGCATGAGCAATGGGATTCGCCTAACACCGGCTCGCCGACGGGTCCTGCAGGCTCTTCAAAACGGGCCCGCCCGCGGGTTGAGTGACCTCGCTCGAGAGGCAGCAGTCTCAACCTCGGTCATCAAGGGATTGGTCGATGCGGGATTGATTGAACGCCGCCAGGTCGTCCCACAGGCTCCCTTTCGCGCCCCCGATCCGGATTGGCCCGGGCCCGAGCTGTCCGCCGACCAAAGCAAGGCCGCAGCGGACCTGCGCCAAAAGGTCGTCAATGGTGGCTATTCCGTGACTCTTCTGGATGGGGTGACCGGCTCCGGCAAAACAGAAGTTTATTTCGAGGCAGTGGCCGCGGCCCTTTCCCAGCAGGCTCAAATCTTGGTCTTACTACCCGAGATCGCTCTCTCCGCCCAGTGGCTCGCCCGCTTCGCCGAACGCTTTGGGTCCAATCCAGCGGTTTGGCATTCCGACATGACGTCCAAACAACGCCGCCTCAGCTGGCGAGCGGTGGCAGAAGGCAAGGCACGGGTCGTGGTCGGCGCGCGCTCGGCCCTTTTCTTGCCCTACCAGAACCTGGGGCTCATCGTGGTGGATGAGGAGCAGGATTCGTCGTTTAAACAGGAAGACGGCGTTACCTACAATGCCCGGGACATGGCCATTGTGCGCGCCCGCTTGGGCGGTATCCCGACCATTCTGGCCTCCGCCACGCCGTCCCTGGAAAGCCTGACCAACGCGGCGGCCGGTCGATATGATCGGGCAGTGCTGCCGGCGCGCTATGGGCAAGCCCAGTTGCCCACGATCGATGTGGTGGACTTGCGACTCTTTCCCCCACCGCGCCGGGAAGGGCAGAAAGGCAGCGCGGCTCAGTCCTGGCTATCCCAACCCCTGCGCACGGCGATCGAAAAGACTTTAGCAGAGGGGGAACAGGTTCTTCTGTTCCTCAATCGCCGAGGCTATGCTCCGCTCACCCTCTGCCGCACCTGCGGGCACCGTCTACAATGCCCAAACTGCACAGCCTGGCTGGTGGAGCACCGCTTGGCCAGCAAGATCCAATGCCATCACTGCGGCTACGCCGCACCGATCCCTAATGCTTGTCCCGAGTGTGGTGAGGCCGGCAACATGGCCGCTTGCGGGCCAGGCGTGGAGCGCCTGAGCGAAGAAGTAGCCAACCTTTACCCCGAGGCGCGCCAGGCGGTGATGGCCAGCGACACCCTCTCCGGTCCCATGGCGGCGGCGGAATTGATCCGGGCAGTCCAGGACCATGAGATCGATCTGCTGATCGGGACCCAGATTATTTCCAAGGGCCACAATTTCCCCAACCTGACCTTGGTCGGGGTCATTGATGCGGACCTAGGCTTGTCGGGTGGGGATCTGAGGGCCGGCGAGCGGACCTATCAGCTTCTCCACCAAGTGGCCGGACGGGCCGGACGAGCAGAACGTCCAGGGCGGGTGATGCTACAAAGCTATGAGCCGGATCATCCCGTCATGCGAGCGATGACCTCGGGGGATCGAGACCAGTTTTTGGCCCAAGAATCCCAGGCCCGCCAAGCTCAAGCCATGCCGCCCTTCGGCCGCCTGGCGGCCGTCATTCTGTCGGGGCCGGACCCAGCCCAGATTGATCAGATCGCAGTGGAATTGGCCCGATCCGCTCCGGCCCAAGAGGGCTTCACCTTGCTGGGGCCGGCGCCGGCTCCCCTGGCCATTTTGAGGGGCCGTCATCGCCGTCGTTTTCTGTTGAAATCCCGCAGGGACCTTCTGCCCCAAGCTTATCTGCGCAGTTGGCTTGGCCGCGGCAAGTGGCCGGCCCAGGTACGCGTTCAAGTAGACGTGGACCCACAAAGCTTTTACTAGAACGGATTTTGGACGTCTCAGACAGGACGACCGCGAAATCAAGGGAAAGAAACCCACTTCCAACAATCACATTTCCTGCTCTAAACCACATAATTTGTTGTGTCCCAACGAACTTGTCTGACTCGTCTTGCAAGGCTGTTTCGTCTATGATACCAAACGCGCGCTCGCCAGCGAAAACGCTGTTGAGAACGCAAAATGCGTGGCAATTCTGGGGCTCGGGGCCCCGTGCCGGGGTACTGCAATGTTAGACGGGGGGCGTTAAGCTTGGCGGGTGAAGACACAAGCCTGAGTGGCCTGGCCGGGCGCTATGCGCTGGCTCTGCTCGACCTCGCGGACGAGAAGAAGGCCCTGGATCAGGTGTCCGACGATTTGCGCAGTCTGCGCGCCGCAGTCTTAGAAAGCGACGAACTGGGGCGTTTTTTGCGCAGCCCGCTTTACAACCGGGATCAGATGGCGGGCGTCATGTCCGCGGTCATGGAAAAAGTCGGCGTATCCGATCTGACTCGCCGCTTCGTTCTTGTCGTGGCTCAAAATCACCGACTATTTGCTTTGGTGTCGATCATCGATACCTATCTTGCGGAACTCGCCCGCCGACGCGGCGAGGTTACCGCACATGTCACCAGTGCGCGGGCACTTTCGGATCAACAACGCCAGTCCCTGACCGATGCGCTTAAGTCGACGGTTGGGGCCAATGTGCAAGTTGATGTGGAGGTGGATCAGTCCTTGATCGGCGGCCTGATTGTCCGAGTGGGCAGCCGCATGATCGACAGCTCCTTGCGCACTAAATTACAAAGACTTCAACTTGCCATGAAAGGGGTCGGTTGATGGATATCCGCGCCGCGGAAATCTCCGCAATCCTCAAGGACCAAATTGAGAATTTCGGGACCGAAGCCGATGTGGCCGAGGTGGGTCAAGTGCTCTCGGTGGGTGACGGTGTTGCCCGCGTTTACGGGCTGGATAACGTGCAGGCCGGTGAGCTTGTGGAATTTCCGGGTGGCATTAAGGGCATGGCCCTGAACCTGGAAGTGGATAACGTGGGTATCGTTATCTTCGGCGACGACCGGGGCATTAAGGAAGGCGACACAGTCAAGCGGACCGGCAACATCGTCGACGTGCCGGTTGGCCGGGGTCTGTTGGGCCGCGTCGTAGACGGACTGGGCAACCCCATCGACGGCAAGGGGCCCATTGAGGACGCGGAACGCCGCCGGGTTGAGGTCAAGGCACCGGGCATCATTCCGCGGAAATCCGTGCACGAGCCCATGCAAACGGGTCTGAAGGCGATCGACAGTCTGATACCCGTGGGCCGGGGCCAGCGTGAGTTGATCATCGGCGACCGGCAAACCGGTAAAACCGCCATCGCGCTAGACACGATCATCAACCAGAAGCCCATCAATCAGGGCGATGATGAATCCAAGAAGCTCTATTGCATATACGTGGCGGTGGGACAAAAGCGGTCATCTGTCGCCAAATTTGTGAAGACACTCGAAGATCACGGTGCGCTCGAATACTCAATCATCGTTTCCGCGACGGCCTCCGAGCCGGCACCGCTGCAGTTCCTGGCGCCCTATGTGGGCTGCACAATGGGTGAGTTCTTCCGCGACAACGGTATGCACGCGGTGATCACCTATGACGATCTGTCCAAGCAAGCCGTGGCTTATCGTCAAATGTCCCTGTTGCTGCGCCGCCCTCCGGGTCGTGAGGCCTTTCCTGGCGATGTGTTCTACCTGCACTCCCGTTTGCTGGAGCGGGCCGCCAAGATGGGCGACGAAGCAGGCAACGGATCCTTGACGGCCCTGCCGGTTATTGAAACCCAAGCGGGCGACGTGTCGGCCTATATTCCAACCAACGTGATCTCCATTACCGATGGTCAGATCTTTTTGGAAACCGGCCTCTTCTATAAAGGTGTGCGACCCGCGGTGAATGTTGGTCTATCGGTCAGCCGGGTGGGTTCGGCTGCCCAAGTCAAGGCCATGAAGCAGGTTGCCGGCACCATTAAGCTTGAGCTGGCCCAGTTCCGCGAAATGGAAGCCTTTTCCCAGTTTGCCTCAGACCTGGACGCGGCCACACAACGCCTCTTGGCTCGTGGCGCGCGCTTGACCGAGTTGCTCAAACAGGCCCAGTACAAACCGCTTCCGGTGGAAGAACAGGTTGTGGTGATATACGCCGGTGTGCGCGGTTACCTGGACGGCATTGATCTGCCGAACGTGGTGGCCTACGAACAGCAGCTCCTGTCTGAGATCCGCAGCTCGGGCAGTGATATCTTGGAGGTTCTGCGTCAAGAAAACGCGATTTCCGACGATACCGAGGCCAAGCTGAAGGCCTTTATGGATAACTTTACCAAGAACTTCACTTAAGTTTTTTGCAGCGCGAAAGCGGGTTGGAGCGGATAAGACGGCATGCCCAGTCTTAAGGACCTAAGAAACCGGATCGCCAGCGTCAAATCGACGCAAAAGATCACCTCGGCCATGAAAATGGTGGCGGCCGCCAAGCTTCGCAAAGCGGAGGAGCAGGCTCAGGCCTCGCGCCCTTATGCGGAGCGCATGGAGCGCATGCTGGGCTCTTTGGCCTCGTCGGCGGCAGCCCAGGCCGGGGCACCCTTGCTGTTGGGCGGCACCGGCAGTGATACCACCCATTTGTTGGTGGTGGGCACGGCGGATCGGGGTCTGTGCGGCGGCTTTAACTCCTCAATCGTTCGGGAGGCCAGGCGCCAAATTCGGGCCCGCCTTGACGAGGGCAAAAAGGTCAAGATCCTTTGCGTCGGCCGCAAGGGCCGCGATCAATTGCGCCGTGAATACGGTGAAATGATCATCGATACGATCGAGGATGTGGGCAGGCCCCACCCCCGTTTCGAAACCGCCGCGGAAATTGCCGAGCGCATTCAGTCCATGCTGAACGCCGGCGAGTTTGATGTGTGCAAAATTATTTTCGCCCAGTTCAAATCGGCCATGACCCAGATTGTCACCACGCAACAGCTGGTGCCCTTTGCGGTTCCCGAGGAAGAGGAAGCCGATTTTGAGGCTGGTGCCGAGGGCGCGGGTCTGGATGGGGCCATTTACGAGTACGAGCCCGATGAAGCGGAGATTCTGGAGGCCTTGCTGCCACGGAACCTCTCGGTGCAGATCTTTAAGGCGATCTTGGAGAATGCCGCCAGCGAGCATGGCGCCCGCATGACGGCGATGGATTCAGCCACCCGGAACGCTGGCGAAATGATCAATAACCTGACCCAGATTTACAACCGGACCCGTCAGGCCGTGATCACCAACGAACTTATCGAAATCATTTCCGCCAAGGAAGCGATGTAGCATCAGTCCGCCAGCTCGAATCAAAGGGCGGCGTTTAAGGAGAGAGGACCATGGCAAAGAATCTCGTCGGCAAAATCACCCAAGTGATGGGCCCGGTCGTGGACGTACAGTTCGAGGGCGACCTGCCGCCGATTCTCAATTCCTTGGAAACCACTAATGACGGCAAACGCCTGGTGCTTGAGGCCGCTCAACACCTGGGCGAATCCATGGTGCGGACCATCGCGATGGACTCCACCGAAGGTCTGGTGCGCGGCCAAGAGGTGCAGGACACGGGCGAGCCGATCTTGGTTCCCGTTGGCCCTGAGACCTTGGGTCGAATCATGAACGTTGTCGGCGAGCCCATCGACGAGCTTGGCCCGCTGGACTCCAAGATGAAGTCGGCTATCCACCGCCCGGCGCCTGAATATGTGGATCAATCCACCGAGGCTGAAGTGCTGGTCACCGGCATTAAAGTGGTGGACCTGCTGGCGCCATACGCCAAGGGCGGCAAGATCGGCCTCTTCGGCGGTGCCGGTGTGGGCAAAACTGTCTTGATCATGGAGCTCATCAATAACATCGCCAAGACCCACGGCGGTTATTCCGTGTTTGCCGGAGTGGGTGAGCGGACTCGTGAGGGCAACGACCTCTACCATGAAATGATCGAGTCTGGCGTGATTAAGATCGGCGAGGAAGGCTCCAAGGCCGCACTAGTCTATGGCCAGATGAACGAACCGCCCGGTGCCCGTGCCCGTGTCGCCTTGACCGGCCTGACCCAAGCAGAATACTTCCGCGACGAGGAAGGCCAGGACGTTCTGTTCTTCGTGGACAACATCTTCCGCTTTACTCAGGCCGGCTCGGAAGTGTCGGCGCTTTTGGGCCGCATTCCTTCGGCGGTGGGCTATCAGCCAACGCTGGCGACAGACATGGGCACCATGCAAGAGCGGATCACCACCACCAAAAAAGGCTCGATCACCTCGGTGCAGGCCATTTACGTGCCCGCGGACGACTTGACCGATCCGGCCCCGGCGACCTCTTTTGCCCACTTGGACGCGACGACGGTGCTGTCGCGCCAGATCGCCGAGCTGGGCATTTATCCGGCGGTGGATCCCTTGGACTCCACCAGCCGTATTTTGGACCCCTTCGTGGTGGGTGAAGAGCACTACGGCGTGGCCCGCGATGTACAGCGGATCCTGCAAAACTATAAGGCGCTGCAAGACATCATCGCCATTTTGGGCATGGACGAGCTGTCGGAAGACGACAAGTTGACCGTGGCCCGTGCACGTAAGATGCAGCGCTTTATGTCCCAGCCATTCGACGTGGCGACGGTCTTTACAGGCACGCCAGGTGTCCAGGTGCCGCTGGAAGAAACCATCCGCGGCTTTAAGGGCATCGTCGCCGGCGACTATGATCACCTGCCCGAGGCGGCCTTCTACATGGTGGGCACGATCGACGAAGCCATCTCGAAGGCGCAAAAATTGGCGGCGGACGCGGCCTAAGGACGCAGCCTATCGAGGCTAAGACAAACCTTTAAGGGCATCTCCAGGGCAAAAAGAAATGGCCGAAACGCAGGTTGAGTTTGAACTGGTTTCTCCGGAAAAGCTCTTGCTTTCCAAAAGCGCCGAGATGGTCGTGGTGCCGGGAGAAGAAGGTGATTTTGGCGTTTTGCCTCGCCATTCGCCCATGATTTCGGGGGTTCGGCCCGGGATCATCCAGGTCTATGAGGCTGGACAGGTGACCGACCGGATTTTCGTGGCCGGCGGCTTTGCCGAGGTGACTCCCGCCCGATGCACGGTTTTGGCAGAGCATGCCATGCCCGTTGGGGACATTGATCGGGCAAAGGTTGAGCAAGAGCTGAAAAACCTGCGCGACGACCTGGTGGATGTCAAAAGCGACGATGACCGTGCAAAGGTTGAGCAGAAAATCGCCGTTGCCGAGGCCATGATCCAGGCGGTTGCTTAGGCAATTGTCAAAAGGTTTAAGCTGGTTTTCCCAACACGCCCTTTTATGACCGGCGAAAGTTAGTCTGGCACAAGCTAAACTGCGCTTAGGGTTCTACTCCTTGATATGAACGCCGGTAAGGCGTCTCGCCGAGATCTCTGAGGAGAGGTCCCCCATAGGCCACTGTCAGCGCACCCTTTTATGCGCTATGGCGAATTCGGTCATACTGATGCCAGAGCACCAAGACCGGTCCTAAATTCGGAATTACCGGTTAGATTTATCTCAGCCGCGGCGCCACGCTGTCCGAGGCGACAATAACCGAGCTTGTTCCCGGTAGATCAAAATTCGGCTTGTTTTGCCAGACGTTGACGAAGACGCGCCGTTCCTGTTGATCAAAACCGGGGTCATTCGCTGGTGCTGTCACAAAGACCTTGATGTAGTGGGTAGACTTCTTTTTTGCCTCAAAGGACACACTAAAAGAAGGCGGCAAGTCGCACTTACCCTTTTTCTTGGTCAGTTTGCAAACTGTCATGCCATAGCGGTCCAGGTCCTGGAAAGGCGCGCCATAGGTAGGTGAAACCCGCAGGTTTGCTTTGGATTTACCCTTATTTTTTATGACGGCCGTAAAGCTAGCAGCTTTTTTCTTGGGGACCCGGATGATATCGCCCTTTGGAGACGTGATATTCGCCGTTAGCTGTGCCGGGATCCAAGAGCCCCGTGTCGTAATATCGAAGTTATTTTTAAGGTCGAAGGCCAGAAACTTGGTGTTGGCGCAATCAATGCGGACTTGGTTGCTGCCGGCAAAGGTTGGATCTCCGGCACGAGATTGCATCGGAGCGAGCCAAACCAAATAGTTTTTTGTTTGGCCGGGTTTGAGCGAAAATACGCGGTTAATCGGCCCAAATCCGCCCTTTTTCTTTGATTTCTTCTGAGCCCAAAAAACCTGGGTGGGAACAAACCGATCGGGTCGCGCGTGGCAACCAACGGCCTTTTGATTACCGTTATTGGTGATCGCCATTTCAAAGGCCATGGGTTGGTTGACTTGTGCCGCTCTTACCGTTGGCGAGATTACGGCAGACAATGAATCTGAGGCACCAAGATCTTCCGTCACCGTGATCAAGGCCGGTAGGTGCACTTCGTTAATCAGTTTCTTGCCCCTTTTGGCCGTGAACATAAATTCGCCGGAAAGGCTTCTGTTGGTCAGGGTATCGAAACCTGATCGAAAGGCATAGGTTATGGTGGCTACAGCGCCGGGATTTAGTGTGATGGCGTTAGGGCTATCAATGTTCGGCCCCAAAGAATGGTCGGCGGTAACCGTAATCTTCTTTTTGCTGCTATTGTGCAAAACAAAGGTCGGATCGCCGCAGTTATTGTCCTCAACGTCGCTGATCACGCAGGTATAGTTTCGGCCGCTATAGTTGGTGCCGTCGACCTGGGCAAGGAAAACACTCAGTCCGCCGGCTTTGGGCACCATCGATCCAGTGAGCAGAACAATGCCTTCGTCCCCGGATTTGCTACCCATCTGAATTTTATATTGCGTCCCCTTTTTTGCATTAAATTCAACAAGGCTATGGTTTCGGGAAATACTGGGAATGTTGATGTTGTCGTTAAACGCGATTTTTTTGAGCTTGTTTACTTTCTTGCCCGTATGCACGGCCAAAGCTGTGTCAAAGTCGCTACCGATGGTGTGGAGAATAACCTTGGCATTCCGGTCAGCGGTCCAGCGCGCCCAAATGGTTTTTTTCATGCGGTTATTGAAGCGCGGTTCGCCTTTTTGCGTCGACGCGTTAAAATTGGCAAGCCGATAGGTTAACGGCCCGCCCGCCTTGTCGCTGGAACGGGCAGCCGGTTGGCCCGGGGCGTCTGCAACCAAATTGGAATTTTCGGGTATCGACTTTAGGTCGAAAATAACGAGTGTCAAAACTTCCAATGTCCAAAGTGTGTACCTAAAATCAAAATCGAGTGGTGTTTCTTTGCTGGCGTCAGAAACGGCAACTTTTGAATGCCAAACAGTGCCAAGAACAACGAAAAGCGCTAAGGCTAAACCGCTAATCACCCGCCGCATCGCCAGTCTCCCTCGTTAACAAAGGTTAACTCTATTGGCGAATTGCAACGGGCTCCTAGTCCCAAATAGGACTGTTTTGGCCAGAATCAGCGGATTTTGAGCAGCGAAAACGTGCAGCTTAGGTCTTGATACCGAAAAATAGGAAAATCACCCTAAAAAGTTCGGACATCGGGCTAGCCTTCAATTCTACTAACCTCTGGCCGTGATTTTATCTCAAGTTTCTGCTAAAGTGCGTTAAATCGGTTAGCAGAGAGTGGTTGATGACGATTTCTCCTGCAGAGCTGTTCCGTGCGTCGGATCGTTTGGTCGAGTCCGCTTTGATCGGGGAAGATTGGCGGCGCTCTCTGGCCTTGTTGGCCAAATCTGCTGGAGCGTCCGGTGCCACGCTCGTGCGTCATAATCCCCGTGACGGACAAAATCTGGTGGATCGCTCGGAGTTTGTCCTCGCTACCGATACAATCGCCGAATTCGTCGACGAATACCTGACTGGTCTTGCTCCGCCAGACCCTCGATTGTCTCGCGTGAGTCCGAGTTCGGAACATGGCTTTGTGACCGATTTCGATCAATTCACATTGGATGAGATCAACAAAGATCCTTTTTATGAAGAGTTCTTGCGACCGCGAAATTTGCGGTGGCATGCCTGTGCCCAGATCGATAGCTCGCCAAAGATCGGGCAACTTTACCTCAGCCTTAAGCGTGGCGCAGCCGGCGATCCCTATGGCCCATTAGAAGTTGGATGGATAAATGACACGCTGCCGAAGATCCGAATGGCAGCGGCTATTTCCAGGTCCTTTCTGAATGCTGAGGCTCAAGGCGCAAAAAAGCAGATTGAGCGGCGTGGCGAGATGTGGCTGGAGTTTGATGCTCGCGGATCCGTCATCAGCTGGACCGAAGAGGCTGATACCCTTTTTTGCAGGTTTTTTGACCAGAGGAGTGGCTGGCTTATCGCACCCTGTCGAGAGGATCAGGCAAGGCTTGATCGTGCGCTCGAAACGGCCCTCAGCGGAGATGGCGGGGTTGCTTGCACTGTGTTGGCGACGACAAATCCCGATTGCCAGATCGTTTTCCGCGCGATGCCAGTTACGGGCGTGGCGCGAAATGTGCTGGGCGCGGCCGCCGCCATTGCTGTGGTTACCTTATGGCGGAAGCCGAACTTGCCCCCTAAAAGCGTGCTCGCTGCGTTGCGTGAAGCTTACGGTTTGACCGCCTCGGAAGCCCAGGTGACCGCACTCGTTGGTTTTGGGCACACACCCGCGGAGTCAGCCGCCATCCTTGCGATCGGATTGGGGACCGCTCGGAACTACCTCAAATCAGCCAAATCCAAAATGGGTCTTTCCAGACAGGCGGAATTGGTTTCCCTGGTGAGCTTGCTGTAATCTTTTTCGGAGAATCAGTTTTGTTGCCCGGGCTTCGCTTAATGGTCAGATGTAGGCGGATTTCTTTCCAATTGAGCTTGCTTGAGCGGTTCTTTCCCGCCTCGAAAACGGTTCGCATTCGGGCCAAACACGTTGTCATCCCGCCTAGCCGTTTCTCTTAATTGAAAGAAGAACCGCCAGTAAGACCACCGCACCGCCCAGAAACGTGGGAGTGCCGGGAATCTCCGCAAACAAAAGGAAGGCAAAGATTGGAGCGAGCGGCGTTTCCAGCGCACTCAACAGCGCGGTTTGACCCGAGGGAACCCGCTTTGCCCCCTCCGCCAGAGTGACCGAGGCGATGGCGAACAGTAGCCCAAAGGCCGCCAGGATCCAAACCTCCGATTCCGCGATTTGAAAGGGGCTTCCCAAGACCGCGGCGAAGGGTAGCAACAACAAGGATTGCAAAACCGCCGGGCCGGCCACGGGCGTATCGGGATATTTTCGGTAGATGACCATGATGCAAGCCATGGCAGTGGTCATCCAAACGGCCAAAAGATCGCCGATTAGCAAGTCGCTATTGAAGCTTAGATGGCCGACGGATCCCGACACAATGATGGCCACGCCCAGCAAGGCGCCGGCACAGCCCGCGATGGTCCTGCGGGAAGCCTTTTCGCCGATAGCCAACCAAGCCAGAAGCGCGGCGATTAAGGGAGCAGCCGCATAGATCAGGGAAACATTGGCAATAGATGTATACTTAAAGGCTGGAATGAAGGCCGCCGTCCCCAAGGCGCCCACCACTCCCACTGCCAGACCGCTATAGCCCATGCCGCAAAAGTTCTGCCGCAGCGCTCCTTTGCTCAGCGCCCAAGCCGTTGTGAAAGCCGCTGCAAAGAGGCCGCGCCAAAAAATGACTTCCCACGAACCAGCCGTCACGCCCTTGGTAAAAAGGCCTGCCGTGCTGTAGGTGATTGCCGCGGCTACTACGAAGAGAACCCCCACATAGTAGTCGGACTGGACCAACCGGCCCTGCGCGCCCTTTTCACATTCGTCCGTCATGTGACGCCCCTATTTCCCATTCTTCAGACCGAGACGTATAGGTGTCGCCACGGTTGGCTTTAGCAAAGATCAGTTTAGAAATTTTTGAATACTCTCCAAAATTTTCTTATATATGAAGATACTACGACTATGTTTGCCTTTATATCTCAGATAGTTGTATTCTCGCGCAAATGATAAGATCTCAAAATACGAATTAGAAATTCTCAGGTATCGCCGATAATGCGTAGTCTCCCACCCCTCAACGCCCTCCGTGCCTTTGAGGCAGCCGCACGTCATCTCAGCTTCACCAAGGCGGCAGAGGAACTCAACGTGACCCCGGCGGCCGTCAGCCACCAGATAAAGGCACTGGAAGAGACGCTTGGCGTGGTCCTTTTTCGCCGTTTAACCCGGGCGCTGCGCCTAACACAGGCCGGTCAAGTTGCCTTGCCCATGCTGAGCCAGGGCTTCGATCTACTGGGGCAAGGGGTTGAGCAGATTCAAAATTTTACTGACAGCAACGAGCTTTCCATTAGTGTCGGCCCGTCCTTTGGCGCCATCTGGTTGGTGCCCCGGCTGGAGGACTTCCGCCGCCGGCACCCAGACATCGAGATTCGCATCGACGGAACCGACCGGCGGGTGGATCTGCTGCGCGACGACATGGACGTGGCTTTGCGCTATGGCCCGGGCGGATACAAGGGTGTGCGTGTGGATCGGCTTTTCGGACAAGTCAACACACCGGTCTGCAGCCCTGTCCTTCTTGAGGGTCCGCCCCCCTTGCGCACGCCCGAAGATCTGCGCCACCACACACTGCTACACATTGATTGGAAAGAAGCCGAGCCGAGCTGGCGCATGTGGTTGCTGGCGGCCGGCCTGACCAGCATCGACCCAAGCCGGGGCCCGCGCTTCACCTGGGAGTCCATGGCCGTAAAAGCCGCCCTTGACGGCCAGGGAGTAGCCTTAATGGGCGACAAGCTTGTTGCCGACGACCTGGCCAGCGGGCGTCTGGTGCGCCCCTTTGACGCCAGCCTGAACACTCCCCTAACCTTTTCCTATTACCTGCTCACCCGTACGGGGGCCGTACCGCCCAAGGTGGAGGCCTTTCGCACCTGGTTGCTCGAAGAGGCAGCAAAGCAAATCAGCGATGCGGCGGACCCAAAAGGCGACATCTAAATTCGTCCATCATCTTAGCTGTCTTGGCTGTGACCCAGGATGGACTATGTGGCCAAATTAGATTATGTGATAGTTTCGTGACGCCCAGCCGGCCGGTCGGCCCCTGCAATTCATAGCCCCAGCGAGTTGCCGAGAAACACACCATGATCTCTAACTTATGGAAACCCGACGATATTTCCTGGTCAGCCTTCGAGCCGGACAAGGTGGATGGCGAGCTTTTGAAAATCATCAAGGCGGCCAGTATGGTGGAGTATAACGGCGCCGACTATGCAACCTACCTCTGCAATGTCTTTGCCGATGATGAGGCCTTTATGGCCGCTGCCAAAGCCTGGTCCGTCGAGGAAGTGCAGCATGGCGAAGTCCTCGCCCGTTGGGCCAAGATGGCCGATCCTTCCTTTGACTTTGAGGCCGCGTTTAAAAGCTTTACAGACGGTTATCAAATACCCCTAGAGGCCTCGGCGTCGGTGCGCGGCTCCCGCTCAGGAGAACTGGTGGCGCGCTGCATCGTCGAGGTGGGAACCTCGTCTTACTATTCGGCCTTGGGGGAGGCCACCGATGAGCCGGTCTTGAAGGAGATATGCCAACGCATTGCCGCCGATGAAATGCGTCATTACAAGCTCTTTTACGATTACCTCAGGGGTTACCTGGAACGGGAGAACATCGGCCGATGGCGCCGGGTCATGGTCGCCTTGGGCCGAATCGGGGAAAGCGAAGACGACGAGTTGGCCTATGCTTACTATGCCGCCAACGCAGATGGCGAAGCCTATGAGCGCAAACGCTGGTCTCGCGCCTATATGAGCCGGGCCTATGGCTACTACCGCCCCAAACATGTGCGTCGGGCGGTTTCCATGACCTTCAAGGCGGCCGGCCTCAATCCTCAAGGGCGCTTGTCCCGCTGGGTTGCAGATTTAGGCTATCGTTTCATGAAATTCCGCGCCGCGAAGGCTGTTGCGGCCTAGAGACGCGATTACCCCTTGCTAGTTTTCTTTGGTTTCCAATCCGGCCAAGTGGCCGAATTCGGCCACTACCTTTTCATAAATCCGGCGCTTAAAGGGGATAATGAGGTCAGGAAGCGCCTGGATTGAAACCCATTTCCAGGCGTTAAATTCCGGATGCTCGGTATTGATATCAATATCGTCATCGCTCCCCAGATAACGCATCGCGAACCATTTCTGCTGTTGGCCCCGGTAACGACCCTTCCAAACCTTGCCAACCAGCTCCGGCGGCAGATCGTAGTGCCACCAGTCCCGGCTTTCGCCAATGATTTCAGCGTTGGCGGTGCCGATTTCCTCCTCAAGCTCCCGCAGCGCCGCCGCCGGGGGTAATTCGCCCGGGTCGATGCCGCCTTGGGGCATCTGCCAGGCCTCTACCTGGGCATCAATGCGCCGCGCGACAAAAACCCGACCCTCACGATTGATGAGCGTAATTCCGACACAGGGTCGGTAAGGCAGTAGTTCCACAGAGACTTGGGGCTTCGGTGTCTTACTTTTAGGGGCCACCGGTCACCTCAAGGGCTGGCTATCGGCGACGGCCGTTAGCGGAGCCAACGCCAAGCCCCTGTCGGCAAGGCCCTGTGCCCACGCGAGCAATTGCTTGATGGTAATCGGATAAGGCTGCGCCATGGCCACCGCGAAGCCGTCTTGCAGGGCAATTCTTTCCGTATAGGCAAGGCGGGAGTCGATGGTGCGCGCGCTTGTGGGTTCGTCATCCAGCAGGCGATTGTTAATTGCCCGAGGTACCCCCAGCTCACTGGCCAACTTGGCCGCGTGCGCCTTGTCCACGGGGTGATTATCCAAATACAAAAGGCCCTTATCTTTCAAGCTGTCCAAGATAGGGCGCATTTTCTCGCGTGTGGCCGAAAATCGGGATCCCATGTAGCCCGCCAAGCCTACTAGCTTGTCCCCCTTGCCTAAGATCGTCTCGAGCCGGGACAGGTTTTCACCGGTGGGCAGGGCCGTAAGGAGGGTTAAGGAACCAGGATCGTCATCCGGATAGGTCAAGGGCTCCAGGGGTAAGTCGATCATCACCTCATGACCCCGATCACGCGCCCTCGAGATCCACTTGTCCAAACCGATGGCATAGGGGGAAAAAGACAGGGTAATCTCGGGTGGAAGAAGGTCGATGGCCGCTTCGGTAAACTGATCCGAAAGGCCCAGCCCCGTGATGACAATAGCGATTCTCGGCCGGGAATCGGCGGGATCGAAGGGCCGGGCAAAGCGCTGCCAAGCGGGGCCACTGCCTTCGACCAGGGGAGCCGGCCGGCCGGTCTCCGGTCCACCCGTTTGCGCGGCATCTGTCGCAGAACCACCTATCGCAGAACCACTGGCCGCAAATTGAGAACCGTCACCGACCGTGCCGACAAGTGGATCTTCCTGAAGGTCCGGTTGCCGATCCGACATTTGCTGTAGGCTGCCTAGGTCGTCCTGTTGCTGCCCACCCGGCGCGGAGGCTTGTTGATTGACGGTCTGATCGTCGGGATTATTCGTGACGCGGGGCGATGCCGATTGATCAGACTCCGCCGAACGCTTAGCCTCGGACCCATGATCGGAAACCGCACCCCCGAGAAAGGCGTAGGCCGCCAGCCCGCACACGGCGGCAAGGGTGACAAGCCAGGCCGAGACCAAGGCAATCAACCCCCCTTTTCCAGGGACTTCCGAGCGAACCGCCAAGTTTCTATCCCCAATAAAGGTCTACACCCAATACCGATACATGAATAATCGTAACACGAGGGCAGGGTGTCGAGGCCAGTTTATTCTTCTGACTATTTGAATTTGTGAGGATTAACTTGCTTTCGTCTTCGGCTAACAGTCACTTAGCCGACACCGACCAAACGGAAGGCAGCTAAAAAGAAGGCGGCCAAAGCCGCCTTCTCGTAGGGTAACAAAACTGATAGCTCAAAAAACAGCCGAGCCTTAGTTGATGGTCGGGCTGGTGTTGTAAAGGGCCAGGCCATGGATCAGATCCAGCGCCCGTGACAGCTGAAAGTCTTGCTGAGCGTCTTCCGACGTGGCATTGGCCTCAGCCTCTTCTTCATTGTCCCCATCATTTTGCAGGGCACCGCGAAGGTCGGCTTCCTTACGCTGCTGACCCTGATCGGCCACCTCGATCTGTGCCTGTTCCACGAGGATATCCGGCTCAATTCCCTTAGCCTGAATGGAGCGGCCGGAGGGGGTATAATAGCGCGCCGTGGTCAGGCGCATGGCACCATGAGCGCCCAGAGGAATTATCGTCTGCACAGAACCCTTACCGAAGGATGGTGTGCCCATAACGATGGCCCGGCGATGATCTTGGAGAGCCCCGGCGACAATCTCCGAAGCAGACGCGGAACCCCCGTTGATCAGCACGACCAAGGGCAGTCCATCGGTCAAATCGCCATCGCGCGCGTTATAGCGCTGAGCATCGTCCTTGGCGCGCCCCCGGGTGGAGACAATCTCCCCCTGATCCATGAAGGCATCGGTAACGGAGATGGCTTGATCCAAAAGCCCGCCAGGATTGTTCCGAAGGTCGATCACATAACCCTCAAGGTCATCGCCCAACTCCGCCTCGATTTCGTCAATGGCTTTTTCCAAGCCAGGCGTGGTCTGCTGATTGAATGTCGTCACCCGCAGATAGCCGATGTTACCCTCGGTCCGACTGCGGACAGAGCGGATCTTGATCACATCGCGGGTGATGGTGAGATCAAAGGGGTCCTGCCCTTCGCGGAGGATGGTGACCTCCAGATCCGTATTCACCTTGCCGCGCATGCGCTCGACCGCTTCGTTGAGGGTCAGACCCAAAACGGCCTCTCCATCCAAGTGCGTGATGAAGTCGCCCGCCTCCACACCGGCGCGGTGCGCGGGCGTGTCATCAATGGGGGAAACCACCTTGACGTAGCCGTTCTCCATGGTGACCTCAATACCAAGGCCGCCAAACTCGCCCTTGGTCTGGACCCGCATGTCCTTAAAGGTATCCGCGTTCAGATAGCTGGAGTGGGGATCCAACGCCGTCAGCATGCCTTGAATCGCCGATTCGATAAGCTCCTCGTCGGTCGCCTCTTCCACATAATCAGCGCGCACCCTTTCGAACACATCGCTGAACAGCTTTAGTTGACGATAGGTTTCGGAGCGGTTCTCTTCCGCGGTCGTCGAAAGCGGTGCGATCAAAATGACAGCGGCCACGATGGCCAAGATTTTGAAATTGCGCATTAATCAGACACCTTTTTGCCGGTTGTTGTTATTTGGATGGGTTCAATAATGGGCCCGATTGGGGCAAAGAAAATGGCCCAAATAAAGGAGCCAACATGTAAGAAGCCGTTGCTGCAATCTTGTGATCACGGCGTTGTTGAAAAAACTGGCGCTTGGGAGACATCTATTGTCCCTCCGCCGAATTTAGGCCCGCCACATTAAGCCAGGGCAAGGGATTGATCGGTTGCCCTGCGCGGCGAAGTTCCAGATATAAATTGGCCGTCGCTTGGCCACCGCCTTGATCCATGGTTGCTACAGGTTCGCCTGCCAGCACCCATTGGCCCACGACGGCATTTGTCCGCCCCAGACCGGCCAATAAGCTATGATATCTCTCGCCGTGATCGATAATCAAGATTCGTCCATAACTTCTAAAGTCACCCGCATAGACCACCTGCCCGTCAAACGGCGCAACAACTTGGGCGCCGGCCCGGGTTTCAATCACGATGCCCTTTGCCGTATCACCGCTAAAGCCGCCTTGGCCTCCGTTCGCTTGCCCATAGCGGCCTATCAGAGCGCCGCGCGCCGGCAAAAGCAGATTTTTCCCATTTTCAGAAAAGGTCTTGGTCGTGCTGGGTCGTGCGAGGGAAGCCACCTGCCCTGCTTCAATGGCGTCACTTCCAGATTGTGCCTGCTCTTCGCTCAGGGCAAGAGCTTGCTCCGAGGCAGCTTTGCGCTGCCGCTCGGCCCGCTGGGCGGCTTTTTGCATGCGCTCCAATTTTTCAGCTTGCTCGCGCTCCAGCCGGGTCAACAAATCCCGCAGGTCGGTCGCTTCTTGCACAAGTTTACGAGCGCGATCCGCGGCATTTTTCTGATCGTCCTGCAACCTTTCCCAGGTGTCCCCTTTTTTTTGAATAAGGGATGAAATGGCCGCTTGTTGCTGTTCCAAGTCGGCCGTCCCAGTCAACAAAGCGGCCTTTTCATTACGAATTCGCTTTTTGACAAGGGCCAGTTCGGTCAGTGTACCGCGAAGACTTTCCGCACGATCCTCGATAGCAGGGACAGCAACCTGGAGCAACATAGCGCTGCGCACCCGCTCCAAGGGGGCGCCGGGGGCCAAAAGTTGCGCCTCGTCCGGTAAAAGGGCGATACGCTGAAGCGCGGCGAGGGTCACCTGTAAGTTTTGTTCCTGGTGACTCAGGCGGTCGGTTAATTCAGCGCGTTCCTTTTCCAGGCCTTGCAATGCACCTTGCAGTGCCAGGAGGTCGCTTTCTTGCTCTTGAGCTTTACGGGCGGCACCGACCAGTTGGACCTGAAGGTTTTGCATTTCCTGTTTTAGGGCCTGGGACTCCGCGGCTAACCTTTGCGCCTCAGCCTGGTCTTCTTCGGCCGCCTGCTCAAGGCTTTCAAGCTTTTCCCGCTCGTCCCCTTGGGCTGCTTGGTCTTGGGCCCGCAGAAGCGGTGCGGACGCCAAGATCAAAAAGGCACTCACCGCCAAGGCCGGACCCAAGGAACCGGAGCGATACATTGGAGTTGCCCGACCAGAGGCTTTTCGCGATAAGACCAATCTATTGTGCCGCTTGTTGCGTACTGTCTGTCACCAACAGGCGCTCGCCGGTCATGGCTTCCGGCTGATCGATTCCCATGAGAGCGAGTATGGTCGGCGCGATATCGGCCAGCCGCCCGTTGCGTAGGCCTGATACGGCGTCCGGGCCATTGATCAAATGGATCGGCACGGGATTCATTGTATGGGCCGTGTGGCTTTGGCCAGTCTCTGGATCGAGCATCTGTTCAACATTGCCGTGGTCGGCCGTCAGCAAGAGGGTGCCTTCGGATTGGGCAATAGCGTCACACACTTTGCCCAAACAGCTATCCAAGGTCTCAACAGCCTGCACAGCAGCTTCGAACTGGCCCGAATGTCCGACCATATCCCCGTTGGCGTAGTTGCAGACAATGAGATCGTACGTACCACTGAGGATAGCCTCGACCAGTTTGTCCGTGACTTCCGGCGCCGACATTTCAGGCTGAAGGTCATAGGTGGCTACTTTCGGAGAGGGGACCAAAATCCGGTCCTCCCCGGAAAAGGGATCCTCGCGTCCTCCGTTTAGGAAAAAGGTGACATGAGCGTACTTTTCCGTCTCGGCCAAACGAAGCTGTTTTAGGCCATGGGTCGCAATGACTTGGCCAAGTGTATCCTCCAGGTCCAAGGGTGGGTATAACGCTTCCACAAAGGGATTAAGTTGGGTGGCGTATTCGACCATGCCCGCCGCACCCACAAAGCTTGGTCTTGCTTGGCGTTCGAAGGCGTCAAACGCAGGGTCTAAAAGGGCCTGTAAGATCTCTCGCGCCCGGTCGGCCCGGAAATTGGCCATGATCAAACCATCGCCGTCGGTCATCCCAGCGTATCCCGCAACGGCACTCGCCTCGACAAACTCATCTGTCTGGCCCCGAGCATAAGCTTGCTCGACCGCCTCTAGGGCAGACTTGACTTGGTGACCCTGACCGCGCACCAGCAAATCGTAAGCCTTAATAACCCGCTCCCAGCGTTGATCCCGATCCATGGCAAAGTAACGCCCCACGACCGTGGCGATTTCGGCATCAGGTGCCGCTGCCTGGAAGGACTGCAAATAATCATCAGCGCTTTGCGGCGGGGTATCACGCCCGTCCAGAAAGGCATGGATCTTGACAGGCAGGCCGTGATCAACCAGCACATTGGCCAAAACGGCAATCTGGTCTTGATGGGAATGGACGCCCCCCGGTGACATCAGACCCATGACGTGCATGACGCCGCCCGAGCCCTTGACCTTTTCCATAAAGCCTTGCAAGACCGGATTATTCTGGAAACTCCCGTCGGACATGGCTTGATCGATCCGGGGCAGGTCCTGCATGACCACCCTTCCGGCGCCGATATTCATATGGCCTACTTCCGAATTGCCCATCTGGCCGCTGGGCAGGCCGACCGCCGTCTCGGAGGCATCAATCAAGGCACGGGGCGTGGTGGCACAAACCCGATCATAATGGGGCGTGGCCGCTTGGAGAATGGCGTTGCTATCGCTTTGCTCTCGATATCCCCATCCGTCCAATATGCAAAGAACGACGGGGCGGGCGGAAAATCGACTGGTCATAAGGCTTTATATAGGGGTCCCGAGGGTTTCGCACAGGGTTTTCACATAGGGTTTTCGGGGCGATCACAGAGCTGTGTGCCGCCGCAACCCTAAAGTTACACCCTTTATACTGCCTGCCTCTTACTTCTTGGTTACCAAAACCTTACCGCTTGGCAACCGCAGAGAAATTTAGGCACGGTGGTAGGGGTGCCCCGTCAATATCGATTGAGCCCGATAGAGTTGCTCGGCCAAAAGACCGCGGACCAACATATGAGGCCAGGTCGCAGCCCCGAAAGCCAGCCTAAAATGAGCCGCCTCCAGGACCCGATGGTCCAAGCCATCAGCGCCACCGATGGCAAAAGCGATATGGGCAAAGCCATCATCGCGCCAATCGGCCAAAAGCCGCGCAAATTGGGGGCTGCTCAGGTTTTTGCCCCGTTCGTCCAGGGCTATCAGCCGGGCATCTTGAGGAATGGCGCCTAACAGAAGCTCTCCTTCGGCGCCTTTGCGTTTCCCATCGTCCAATGCCCGCCGAACCTCTAGCTCACGCAAGGCGATCGGCCAGCTCAGACGACCCACATAGTGCTGGTAGAGATCCTGGTGAACCCCGGCCTTGGCCCGGCCAATGACGGACAAGGTAATACGCAGGGGCCCGGACATGGGTTTCTAGGCGGGCTCGGCGTTGAAATCGACGGCCTCGGGCGCAGCGGCGCTGCCCGACGGCAGATCCATTCCCCACATCTTTTCCAGATTGTAAAAGGCACGCACCTCGGGGCGGAAAAGATGAACGATGATATCGCCGGCATCAATCAAAACCCAGTCCGAGCGCTCCAGGCCTTCCAGACTGACGCCCTTTACGCCCGTGGCCTTCAATTTTTCGCGCAAGTGCTCGGCCATGGCGCCAACCTGTCGCTGGGAGCGGCCGGAACCGATCACCATGAAGTCCGCAATGCTTGATTTTTCAGCGAGATTAATGACGACCAAGTCTTCCACCTTGTCGTCGTCCAGCGAGGTCTGGACCAATTCGAGCAGGCGCTGGCTATCCACGAGCGCCGGCTTCGTCGCGGCCGTTTGGGCCTTTGCTTGGGGTGTTATGGTTTTAACTCTCCACTAGTTTTCTGACTGCCACTCCTGCGCCCCAGAAAATCACCCCTCACCGGACACCTCATCAGCCCGGATTTGGGTTGCCGACATGGGATTTAGGCGATCTCGCAGAAAAGCCCAGGCCGGCGGCTCGCGCCAAACCAAAGACCGGACCGCCGGTTCTGAAACCCGCGAGTCCTCAAATCTTCGGGCAGCTTTCGAGGCCACAGCCCCTAGAGAATAGGTTGGACGGTCAAAAATCGCAACGGGTAGCGTGTTAAAGAGATCCTGCCAACGACTCCATTGGTCAACTTGGATCAGGTTATCCGCTCCCATGATCCAGACAAAATGGACCTTCGGGAAGCTCTGCACGAGGGTCTGACAGCTATCAACGCTGTAGCGCGTGGCAAAAAGAGCCTCTATATCGCTTACCAGAATGGGATCGGCAGCAGCAATTTTCTGGGCTTTCTTCAGTCGTTGCGCCAGGGAAGCCATGCCTTCAGTACCCTTTAAGGGGTTTTGCGGGCTGACCAGCCACCAGACCGCATTTAAGTTCAGACGCCGCAACGCGGCGCGGCTGATTTGCAAATGGGCTTCGTGAGCCGGATTAAAGGATCCACCCAACACACCGATGCGGCTGCCCGCCGCCGGCAGACGCCCACCAAGTGCATCACGCAGGCTTGCGGTGCGCGGCAGGCGGCGAAGCGCTCTCCTCCGGATCGAACCGGTCATCGGCAAACCACTCCGGTCACCGGTAAACCACTAGGGACGCGCCCGCCCCGGACTGCTGACCAGATACTTGTAGCTGGTGAGTTGATCGGCCCCAACCGGCCCGCGGGCATGCAACTTGCCTGTGGATATGCCGATTTCCGCGCCCATGCCAAACTCGCCGCCGTCTGCGAACTGGGTGGACGTATTATGCATGACTATGCCCGCGTCGATGGCTGCGGAAAAGCGGACGGCCGCGACTGGGTCGTCAGCGATGATGGCCTCCGTATGGTGTGAGCCATGGCGATTGATGTGACCGATCGCCGCCTCTAGACCATCGACCATCCGGACCGACAGAACCGGTGCCAGATACTCCGTATCCCAATCGCTGGCCGATGCGGGTACCGCAGGAAGGCCATGGTCCCGGGCCACGGCCAAGACAGACTCATCGCCGCGAATTTCACAGCCCTTGGCGGTCAGGTCGGCCAATAGCTTGGGCAGGTGACTCTGCGAGATGTCTTGATCGACCAAAAGGGTCTCGGTCGCCCCGCAGATGCCCACCCGCCGCATCTTGGCATTGAGCACGATCTCACGGGCCATTTCCAGGTCGGCCGAACGATGGACGTAGGTATGGCACAGCCCATCCAGATGGGACATCACGGGGACCTTGCTTTCATTGCGAATGCGCTCAATTAGGCCTCGGCCGCCCCGCGGGATGATCACATCCACCGAATCGCTCATGGTAAGCAAAATACCCACCGCCGCCCGGTCCTGTGTGGGTGGGCACTGAATAGCCGCCCGTGGCAGACCGGCAACCTCCAGCCCATGTTGCAGGCACTCCAGAATAGCTCCCGACGACTGGGCGCTTTCGCTACCGCCCCGCAGGATGGCCGCATTGCCCGACTTTAGGCACAGCCCGCCCGCATCCGCGGTCACGTTGGGTCGGCTCTCATAGATGATGCCGATCACGCCCAAGGGCACGGATACCCTTGTGATCCGAAGGCCGTTGGGGCGCTCCCAACCCGCCAGCTCCCGCCCGATGGGATCGGGAAACTCGGCGATGGCTTCCAGTCCGGCGGCCATGGCCTCGATCCGGTCATCGGTCAGCTTGAGCCGATCCAACAAGGCCGGTGTCAGGCCCTTGGCCTCGCCGCCGACCATATCCGCATCATTGGCAGCTTGAATGCCCGTCGCCCCATCGCGCAGGGCCGCGGCCGCCGCACGCAAGGCACGGTTCTTGGCATCCGGGTCGCACTGGGCCAAATCAGCCGCCGCAGCACGGGCGGCCTGGCCCAAGTGCATCATTTGGCTATTCAGGTCTTCCATGGCGATCGCAGCATCGGCGGGCATGATCCCTTACTCCCTTATTCTAACCTCAAGCAAAGCTTGGATTATTGCTATTCTAGTTTCTGTAACGTTCCAATTCCATACTTCAGATCAGGACGAGATCATCCCGATGAATGAGCTCCTCCCGACCCCGATAGCCGAGAATCGCTTCGATCTTTCGGCTGTTATGACCGATGATCTTGCGGGCATCGGCCGCTGAATAGGCCGCCAGCCCCCGCGCCACCTCAGATCCTGCCGGGTCCAACACCTGCACAGCATCGCCCCGCTCAAAGCCCCCGGCAACGCCTGTCACACCGGCCGGCAAGAGGCTCTTGCCATTCTGAAGCGCTTTTAAAGCACCCGCATCCAAAGTCAGTTGACCGGCCGGCTTCAAACTACCCGCGATCCACTGCTTGCGGGCGGTTCGGGGCTCAAGCTCCGCCATAAACCAGGTACAGCGCGCGCCCTCTTCAATCGCCCGCAAGGGGTTCAGACGCCGACCGTCCCCAATGACCATGCGGCAACCGGCGCTTTGAGCAATCTTGCCGGCTGCCAGCTTGGTTCTCATGCCGCCGGAGGAATATCCCACGGGTGCGGCCCCGGCCATGGCTTCGATGGCGGGGGTGATGCGATTGACACTGGGCACAAATTCGGCCGCAGACTCTTTTCGCGGATCGGCGGTATAGAGACCGTCAATATCGGACAAAAGCAGCAAAGTATCAGCCGCCAACATAGCCGCGACCCGGGCCGCCAGGCGGTCGTTGTCGCCGACCCGTATTTCACTGGTGGCCACGGTATCATTTTCGTTGATCACCGGCACGGTCTTAAGGCGCAGCAGGGTGTTTAGGGTGGAACGGGCGTTCAAATGCCGGCGACGCTCTTCCGTATCAGCGAAGGTCAGCAGGATCTGAGCCACGTCCAGGTTATGCCGGGCGAAGGACTCCTGATAGGCATGGGCCAAACGAATTTGCCCCGCTGCCGCCGCGGCCTGCTTTTCCTCCAAACGGATGGTGGGTCGCGTCATTTTGAGCTGGCGCCGGCCGATGGCAATGGCGCCTGAGGACACGATGACGACC
The DNA here is from genome assembly GCA_039028695.1 of Pseudomonadota bacterium. Classification (GTDB taxonomy): domain Bacteria; phylum Pseudomonadota; class Alphaproteobacteria; order Kiloniellales; family Kiloniellaceae; genus JANQKX01. The sequence continues at coordinate 6,996 of JBCCHN010000009.1, read as the reverse complement.
TCCTGCCCGCGGGCCACCAGATTTGCCACGTCATCGACCAGGGCATCCAACCAAAGGCGTCGGACCTCACCCTCTTGCTCCTCAACAAGAAGGGCGGAGCCGATTTTCACGACGAGACGGCGCGCCGTAGCCAAGTCATGAAGTGGGGTCGTTCTTTGGCCCTGACCGGAGTCCTTTTCTGAGGCCGAGCCGATCATGGCTGATAGCCTTGGCTGGCCGCTTGCTGGTCTTCCCGGTCCTGTCGGTCCTCGTCGATATGCCGCAGCAGGGCCCCCAGAACCTCGGGCACACCTTCGCCGATAATCCCGGACAAGGGCATCACTTGATCCCCGGATTCATCCTCGAGCGCTTGGGTCAGCGCCTGGATCTCGGCCTCATCCAAGCTATCCACCTTGTTCAAGCCGATGACTTGGGGTTTCTCCGCCAAACCCGCCCCATAGGCCGCCAGTTCACCCTGCACGGTGCGATAGGCACCCAGCGGATCTTCTTGCGTGCCGTCCACCAGATGAAACAACACACCACAGCGCTCCACATGCCCCAGAAAACGATCCCCCAGGCCAATACCTTGATGGGCGCCCTCAATCAGCCCGGGGATATCGGCCATGACAAACTCCCGGTCGTGGAACGTGACCACCCCCAAGCTGGGATGCAGGGTGGTGAAGGGGTAGTCTCCGACCTTGGGGCGGGCCCGGGAGACCGCCCCCAAAAATGTGGATTTGCCAGCGTTGGGCAGGCCGACCAGCCCCGCATCGGCGATCAGTTTGAGGCGCAACCAGACCCAACGCTCCTCCCCTGGCCAGCCCGGATCCGCGCGTCGCGGCGCCCGATTGGTGGAGGTCTTAAAATGGGTGTTGCCGAAGCCCCCATCGCCCCCTTGCAGGAGACAGACCTCCTGGCCGGCTTGGGTAAGGTCGGCCAAAAGCCCCTCTTTATCCTCGTCCAAAACCTGGGTGCCAGCCGGCACCTTAATCACCAGCGCCGGCGCAGAGGCCCCGGTCATGTTACGCCCCTTGCCGTTCTCCCCCCGCTTGGCCTTGAAATGTTGCTGATACCGAAAATCGATCAGGGTGTTGAGCCCGTCGACGGCTTGCACAATCACATCTCCGCCACGACCCCCGTCCCCCCCATTGGGGCCGCCGAATTCCACAAATTTCTCACGACGAAAGCTGGCGCAGCCTTGGCCACCTTGGCCGCTTTTGATGTAGATCTTGGCTTCGTCCAGGAATTTCATAACACGCTCTTGGAATTGAGCCCCATCGGTGTCGAATGGAGGACCCCCAACAAAAAAGGGGGAATGGCTGGCCATTCCCCCGAATTTCGTTGGACGATCGGGCGCCCTATTCGGCCGGCACCACCGAAATATAGGTACGGCCACCGGTCTTGGTCTTAAAGGTCACATGACCCTCAGCCGTGGCGAAGATCGTGTGATCCCGACCCATGCCCACATTGCTACCCGGATGGAACTTGGTCCCCCGCTGGCGCACGATAATGTTTCCCGGAATGACCGCTTGACCGCCAAACTTTTTGACGCCCAGTCGTTGACCCGGTGAGTCCCGTCCGTTCCGTGACGAACCGCCTGCTTTTTTGTGTGCCATGGCGCCTTACTCCTCTGAATTGCTTTGCGCGTCAGACGCCTCGGGCTCGGCGGCCTCAGCGGCTTTGGCTTTGGGCTTGGCCGCTTTCGGCTTGCTGGCCTTCTTGCCGCCCATGCTGATATCGGTGATGCGCACCACCGTTTGTTCCTGCCGGTGTCCGTTTTTGCGACGATAATTTTGTCGACGCTGCTTTTTAAAGACGATGATTTTGTCAGCCCGGGACTGTTCCACCACCTCGGCGGAAACGCTGGCGCCATCCACCAAGGGAGCACCGGCCGTGGTCTTATCCCCGTCGCCGACCAGCAAGACCGTGTCGAAGGTGACTGAATCGCCGGCCGCACCGGGCAACTTTTCCACGATCAAGCGATCGTCCTTGGCGACCTTATATTGCTTGCCGCCGGTCTTGATGATTGCGTACATGGGACTGCCTTACCATCCATCCTGGACCCCCGAGCTCGAGGATCTGGAAATTCGTGTTCTTGAGGGCGCTGCCAGGCACCCATAAAGGAACCGCGAACCAATCGGTCGCGGTCGGAAGGCCGGAATATAGCGCCGCAGAGGCGGCTGTCAATGCTTTTTCCTACCCAATAACGCCCGCTCAGCAGGCGCCGAGACAGTCTATCATAAGACGGTTGACGGATCGCGGAAAAAGGCGGATTTCCGGCGACATCGTCCATCAGGGCGCTTGCGGAACCTTAGACCTTTGAGATAGTGTCCCGGCCCATCGTCCAAGGCTCACAGCCAGGGCCAATACCACCGCGGAGGGATGCCGGAGTGGTTGAACGGGGCGGTCTCGAAAACCGTTGTGCGCGCGAGCGTACCGAGGGTTCGAATCCCTCTCCCTCCGCCAACTAGTCTGCTCTATTTTCAAGAACCCATCCGTCTCGCCAAAAACCCCGGAATTCCCGGGGGTTTGGGCTGCAGTGCCCTTTTGGCGACCGTCTCCGGTGGAGCAAATGGTCATCTATCCCGCCTTTGTCTCCTTTCCCTGTTTTTCCGGTTCGCTTAGCGATTTACAGGGAATCTACAGGGAAAAGAGTGCCTTTTTGAGGGTAGGAACCGAGAATCGCCCAGAATCTGGACGATAAATCAATGCCTTGTGAGTGATTTCCCTGCTCTTGGATAACAGGGAAATTAAATTGAGAGATCAGGGAATCAGTTGAGGTTAACAGGCAATGGTGCTGCCAAAAACAGGCAAATGCTAATTGGCCTCGATCATTTTCTGCTGTTGCTTCCAAGACAGAGGAACCTTGGATTTCACCAGTCGGTCTGCCGTGAGAGTTGGTGACTGCTTCCCCGCGAGGATGGCCTTCACAAGGTCCGGCGCTAAAAAGGCCAGATCGACTAGATGGGCCACCCGCCTCTGGCTGATGCCGTGCCGCTCAGCGATCTCCGCCATGGTTTTGCCCCGCTTTAATTCTTCGAACCAAGCCCAGCCCTGAGCGATGGTCTTGATCAGGGTGGCATCGCTGTTTGAGGTGTTATTGCCCATAATCAGTTTTGCCTCCACGCCTCTGCGGCGGAGGACGAACCTTCCTTCCAAGCGCAGGGTTGCTGCACCTATTTGGCTTGGATCGATCTGGAGCCTTTCGGCCAAGGACTCTGGATTAAGCCAGATGGACATCTGACCAGTTGCGATGGAGCCACGCGATACGAGCTTTTTTAGTGTTGATGACCGCTCCGGACCCTTTAGGCCGGTGATCAATGACTCGATGACAGCGGGGAGCTTCCTTATTGTTTCCGGGTCAGCACTACGCATGAACCCGGAAGTTTTGGATGCTTCATCAGTGTTCTCGCAAATCAAATTTGCGACGGCCCGCTCAAACTGATCGGCCGGCAGACGCCAGCCGTTGAGGTCCGCCTTGCCGCTCTGGGTGATGAGCCGTCGAGACAGATAGTACCTGTGCCGCCGACCATTCTTCGTGGCGTGTGACGGGGTCAGAGGGTCCCCTGTTTCATCAACGAATTTGCCGGCAAGTGGCGAACCATTCGCAGAATTGGTGTTCGTCCGATGGCTCATTGATTTTAGATGCGTGTTGACCGCGGCAAAGGTCTCGGCATCGATAATGCGGGGATGTTGCCCTGGAAAGCTTTTGTCCTTGTGCCGGATCTGCCCCACATAGATCGGGTTCGACAAAAGATGATAGAGGCGCCCCCGGCTCAGGGGCACGCCCCCGAGAACACGGCCTGTTGCAAATCGATGTTTCTTGCTGACCAAGCCCAGTTGGTCCACCTGCTCTTTCACTTCTCTGACTGACCCAAGTTTTTGGTACAGTTGAAAGATCTTTCGAACTGTTTTGGCCTCAGGTTCATTAATGACCAAGGTTCGTTCATGGGCATCATAGCCCAGGGGCGGCAATCCACCCATCCAGAGGCCTTTTTTCTTAGAAGCCGCGATCTTATCACGGATGCGCTCGGCCGTAACTTCCCGTTCGAACTGGGCAAAGGATAAAAGGACATTCAGCGTTAGGCGGCCCATGGAGGTGGCGGTGTTGAACTGTTGGGTCACCGAGACAAAGGAGGCACCAACGGCGTCAAAGCGATCGACAAGTTTGGTAAAGTCCGCCAGGGAGCGGGTCAGACGATCTACCTTGTACACAACGATCAGATCAATAAGACCGTCTTTGATATGACCTAACAAGCGCTGCAGGGCGGGCCGCTGCAGCGTGCCCCCCGAATGTCCGCCATCATCATATCGGTTGGGGGAGAGCTTCCAGCCCTCGCCCTTTTGGCTGGCCACATAGGCCGCACAAGCTTCGTGTTGGGCTTCCAGGGAGTTGAACTCTTGATCCAGACCCTCGTCAGAGGATTTCCGGGTGTATATGGCGCAACGGCGGTGACATTGTCTCATGACTTATCTCCGGTGCCAAAGAACCTTGGACCCGACCATTTAGTCCCGGTAATCGCTTTGGCAATGGCCGAGAGAGACCGATAGCTTTTCCCTCGCCACAGATAACCCATTTCCAGAACCTCGACCTCGTGGAGGGTGCCCTGCCATTCCCTGAGGAGGCGTGTGCCGGGCCGCGGCAAGGGACATGCATCCTTGAAATTCGTAGCTTGCCGCAGCGCGCGCTTAGCCTGAGACGATAGACCGCCAAAGGCACGGACCTGCAAGTCATATGCAAGAGCCTTGATCATCAGGGCATTGGATAATCGGGCCGGCACCTCTGGGCTGATGTTGGCGCGCCAGCGTTCCAACAACTGATGGCGAGTAAGATGACCCAGCTCAGAAACGGACTTTTCCGTGTTTGTTTCCGACTCTTGATTGGCATTGGTAGGTTCGATCGGCAAAGTGGGGTTCCTCTAATGCTGTTGCGTCCGAACAAATAGGACGCTCCCACTGCCTCAAGGCCCGACAAGTTATGACTGTCAGGCGGCCGGTGATCAAAATCGGTCTCACCGGCGACGATCAGTGACGCTCTCTTTGGCATGACAGTCCAGTCTTTTTTGGTCGATGGTCATCGAAAGCGACCGCCGCCCGGATGTGTAGCAAGCCGCTCTTCTATGTTTTTCAGGACACTCAATAAAGCCTCAAGGTGTTCTTTGGCTGCCTTGGAGTTGGGCTTTTTCGCGACCTTTTCCTCAGCAGTCTTTATCTTTTCTTCAATCTCGGCTTTGAAGACTGCGGTGCTCACATAGTCCTCTTCGTTTTTGTCTAAGGGGCCTTGGACCTTCACGTCGCCGGTAGCAAAATTGATCACAACGTCATCAGGGTGGGGATAGATCGGTGGCCCCTCGATCCCCAGTTCCTTGCGGCGGGCAAGCTCTGCTTCTGCATCAGCCTTGTGCTGCATCAACGTCTTAGCCAGCTCGTCTGCCAAGGCTTTCTGCTTGGCCTCCACTCGGTTTGTCGATTCCAGAAACAGGCGTTGAGAACGATAATCCCCTTTCGCGGCTTTGAGAGCCAGGTTTCGCATAACGGCTTGGATGATCGGCATTTTCACAAGCTTGTCGCCATCACGGATGACAATGTTGCGATTGCCCTCCTCAAGGATCAGTTGATCCAGAGGCTCTTCGAGGGGGGATTGATTGCCTTGCTTCTTACCTTTGGCGCCTTTGGGGCGGCCTTTGGGATTACCCGATTGCCCGGGCCTAAAGCGGGTGTCTTTGGGCGGCTTGCCGTAACCCACTTCGTAAGACCCGTCTTTGGGGGGAGGAAGGCCAGATCCATCAACCATGGGCAAGCTCCTCGCCGCAGCTGGTCGACAGGCGCTTTTTGGCGATGTCATCAAAGGTTTGGCCTTCTCCAAAAAGGACTGCATCCTCATGGGCAAATACCTGCCAGCGGCGCACAATCGTATCCACGTAGGCAGGATCTAGCTCTATCAACCTTGCCCGGCGAACGGTTTTATGGGCGGCAATCAATGTGGAACCACTGCCGCCAAAGGCGTCCAGCACAATGTCACCGCGCTTTGAAACATCCTTGATGGCATCGGCAATCAAAGTGACGGGCTTGACCGTGGGATGCAAGGCCAGCTCCTCCATCCGGCCGGTCCGAAAGCTGTTGGCACCTGCATAGGTCCAAACATTGGTCCGGTTGCGTCCGTGTTGACCAAGTCCGAAGGTGTTGAAATGGGGAGCCGTGCCGTTCTTAAAAACAAAAATCAGCTCATGCTTTGAACGGTAAAAGCTGCCCATGCCCCCATTGCTCTTTACCCACACGATCAGATTTTTTAGTTCGGAATAAACAGCATTTCCTGCTGCCGAAATCTCATCCAAATGGCGCCAGTCAATGCAGATAAAATGGATCGAACCATCACTGGAGAAAGCCACCAGCTGTTCAAAGGTAGATCTCAGGAAGTGGGTGAAAGATTTGGACGACATCTCGCCAGAGGCCATGACAAACTCTCTGTGCCGGGTCGCCCCGCTGCCACTCACATTTCCATTGATGGCATTGTCAGACCAAATCGCCTTGAGTCGACACGACGCCGATTCCTAGAGTTTTGGGATGAAAAATCCTTTCCGATACTTCAATTCATCGCCCGAAGTGATCCGCTTAACGGTGATGATGTATATCCGCTTTCCTTTGTCCCTGCGTCAGGTGGAGGATCTCCTCTATGAGCGGGGCATCGATATCTGCCATGAGACGGTCCGGTTCTGGTGGAACAGGTTTGGTCCCATGTTTGCGGCCGAGATCCGTCAACGTCGCAAGCAGGCACTGCGTGCCGTGCCCCAATGGCGCTGGCACCTGGATGAGGTCTTTGTGAAGATCAACGGCCGGACTCATTACCTCTGGCGTGCAGTTGATCACGAAGGTGAAGTGCTTGAGGTTTTTGTTACAAAACGCCGAGATCGCAGGGCAGCGCTGAAGTTTTGAAACGAGCCATGAAACGCTATGGCCAGCCAGGGTCGATTGTCACTGACCGGCTCCGATCTTATGGCGCCGCGATGAAGAACATAG
>JBCCHN010000008.1:0-81998 GCA_039028695.1 Pseudomonadota bacterium | reverse complement strand
TCCTAATCCTGCCTTTCACAGGCGATCCTGGCCAGGTCATGGCCTGGACCGTGGCGGCGGCCGGGGTTGGGCAGTTCATCTTTTTGTTGGTAGCCTGCCGACGAGCGGGCATTGTCCTTGCCCTGCGCCGACCGCGGGTGACACCAGGGGTTAAGCGCCTGCTTCAACTCATGGGCCCCGGGATGATCTCGGCGGGGGTTTTGCAGATTAACCTGGTGGTGGGCACCATCATCGCCTCCCAGCAAGCCGGTGCGGTTTCCTTCCTCTATTATGCCGACCGGCTTTATCAATTGCCCTTAGGCCTGATCGGCATTGCCATTGGCGTGGTGCTTTTGCCTGAATTGTCGCGAAAGCTGCGGGCCGGTGAGGATGAACTTGCTCAGGGACAGCTAAACCGGGGTTTGGAAATTTCCTTCCTGCTGACCTTGCCGGCAACAGTTGCCTTGATGGTGATCCCCGAGCCGATTGTGATTGTGCTTTATGAACGGGGCGCCTTAACCCGAGAGGCTTCTGAGGCTATCGCCTGGGCGGTGATTGCCTTTTCGGCGGGCTTGCCTGCTTATGTCTTGGTGAAAGTGCTGCAACCGGCTTTTTTTGCCCGTGAAGACACGGTGACCCCGCTTAAGGTCGCTAGCCTTTCCGTGGCGGCGAATGTGGTTCTGTCTTTGGTTCTCTTTCCCTTTTTCAATCATGTGGGTATCGCTATGGCGACGGCTCTCGCCGCATGGCTGAATTGTGGTGCCTTGGCCCTGATCCTGGGGCGCCGGGGCTTTTTTGCCTTGGACCAGCGCTTTAGGGCCCGATGCCCTCGTATCCTCATTGCTGCTTTGGGTATGGGGGTGGTTGTTTGGTTGCTTCAAAACCTTCTGGCCACGTGGTTCGACGGGGACTTCGTGCTCCGCGTGATCGCTTTGGTCATCTTGGTGGCCAGCGGTCTGGCAGGATATGCTCTTTTGGCCATTGTCGTCGGCGCCAGTCGCTGGTCGGAGGTTTCCTTACTCTTCCGTCGGTCTAAGGCTAAAGAGGGCACAGCTTCTACCGGGCCCGAGGAATAAGGCTTCCCTTGACCCGGGCGTCCCAGAGGGCGATAAACCGGCCGCCTTAATTAACCGGCAAGATTGAAAGACCCGAAGCGATGAACCGCATTTTTTCCGGTGTTCAGCCCACCGGTAATCTCCATCTCGGCAATTATTTGGGGGCGATTAAAAATTTCGTTACCCTGCAAAAAGATTTTGAGTGCATTTACTGCGTCGTGGACCTGCACGCCATCACGGTCTGGCAAGACCCTCAAGAGCTGGCGGCAAATACCCGAGAGATTGCGGCCGCCTATCTGGCGGCGGGGATCGATCCGAAGAACAGCATTATTTTTAACCAAAGCCAGGTTTCCGCCCATGCCGAACTGGCATGGATTTTCAACTGCGTGGCACGCCTGGGCTGGCTGAACCGCATGACCCAATTCAAGGAAAAGGCCGGCAAACACCGCGAAAATGCGTCGGTGGGCCTTTATGTCTATCCCGACCTGATGGCGGCCGATATCTTGGTTTATAAGGCAACCCATGTGCCGGTGGGTGAGGACCAGAAACAACACCTGGAGTTGACCCGCGATATTGCGGCCAAATTCAATAACGATTTTGGCCGAGTGGTTTTTCCCCTCACCGAGCCACTCATCTTCGGGTCGGCCACTCGGGTAATGTCTTTGCGCGACGGGTCCAAGAAGATGAGCAAATCGGATCCGTCGGACCTAAGCCGAATCAAGATGACCGACGATGCTGACGAAATCCAAAAGAAGATCCGTAAGGCGACCAGCGATTCGGGACTGTTGCCCGGGCCTGAGATCTTGGACGAGGACGGTGCGGTGCCCGATGAGCTGCGCAAGGAGCGGCCCGAAGCCTTTAACTTGCTGGGGATCTATGCGGCTCTTTCGGACCAAAAGCTTGAAGCGGTCTTGGGCGACTTTGCGGGCAAGGGCTTTGCCGACTTCAAGAAATCCCTCTCTGACCTGGCGGTGGATAAGCTGGGGCCCATTGGCGCGGAGATGAAGCGTCTCATGGCGGACCCGGCGACGGTTGATGGCATTCTGCGGGAAGGGGCCGGGCGCGCTGCCGAAATGGCTCAGCCTATTCTACGCGAGGTTCAGGATACGGTTGGGTTCCTGCGCCCCTAATTTCAGTGCGCGGCCATAATCGGGCGACCATAATTTTAGGTAATTGCCCTGACAATTACTTGATTTGGGGTAGGCCCGGAGCGCGATTTGAGAGGATTTTCTTAACTCCCCTAGAAATTCTTCCAATTCCCGGCCAATTCCAATGTTTTTTTGGGTCCAGTTCTTGGCCTTTTGGAATTTAGGGCGTATGGTCCTGTGCCAATGGCCGGCCGTTTCGACCGACTTCCCAGATACCACTAATTTGGCTCTTTCGCCCCATTGTGCGAGAGCGTCGGCGTTTTGTTCAAGCGGCTTTTGCCATGCAAATCTATTTACCCATCGCCGAAATGTCCGTGAATGTGTTTCTCATTCTGGGAATGGGCGGCGCCGTGGGGTTTTTGTCTGGCCTGTTCGGCGTGGGCGGCGGCTTTTTGATGACGCCTTTGTTGATTTTTATTGGCGTGCCGCCGGCGGTTGCGGTGGGCACTGAGGCCAATCAGATCGTGGCCTCGTCGGTCTCTGGGGTATTGGCCCATTGGCGCCGGGGCAATGTGGACGTGAAGATGGGACTGGTGCTGATGGTCGGCGGCTTCCTGGGCTCGTCTCTCGGTGTCTGGCTCTTTTCATTTTTGCGGGGCCTTGGACAAATCGATCTGGTGATCAGTCTTTGCTACGTAATTTTCCTTGGGATCGTCGGTGGCCTGATGCTGATCGAGAGCATTCGGGCCATGCGTCGGCGCAGTGCCGCGACACCCCAGCGCGGCAAGCTGCATAAGCATACCTGGCTGCATGGCCTGCCCTTGAAGATGCGGTTTCATAAGTCGAAGCTTTACATCTCGGCACTGCTGCCCCTGTCAGTGGGCTTTTTCGTGGGTATCTTGTCCGCGATCATGGGCGTCGGCGGGGGATTTATCATGGTGCCGGCCATGATTTACCTCCTTGGCATGCCCACGGTGGTGGTGGTGGGCACCTCCCTCTTTCAAATCATCTTCGTCACCGCTAACGTCACCTTTTTGCAAGCCTATGCCAACCAAACGGTCGATATCGTCTTGGCGCTGCTCTTGCTGACCGGAGCGGTCATCGGAGCCCAGTTCGGGGCCAAGGCGGGGGCCAAACTTCATGGCGAACAATTGCGCGGCCTATTGGCCTTGATGGTCTTGGCGGTCTGCGGGAAACTGCTGCTGGACCTCTTGATTACGCCGCAAGATGTTTATTCCTTGGGATTACAGCACTGATGAGACGCACGCTCCTCATTGCTATGCTTGCCTTCGCCGTCACCTTCGGCGGTCTTTCCCTCTATGGCCAGCTCCAACGGGCGGTTGCCAACCAGCCCTTAGTCGCCGACCTGTCCGATCATCTGGTGGGAATTACCACAGGTTTTTCCGGGGCCTCGGTGCTGCTATTCGGCGCGGTGGATGGCAAGGGAGACGTGGCGGTGGTGGTCCGCGGTCCGGCTCGGAATCTGGTCATGCATCGAAAAAGCCGGGTCTTGGGCGTTTGGGCCAACACCCATTCGATGACCTTTCGCGGCGCGCCTGGATATTATGCCGTTGCCGCGTCCGGGCCCCTTGACGAAATCGCCCGCGATCGTGTCTTGGCCCGGAACGAAATCGGCGTCGATAATCTAAAACTAAAGTTGCCTCTTAATCTGGCTTCCCCAGGTGTGGCTAAGGTTTGGCGCGATGCCTTAGTGCGTAACCAGGAAGAGCAAGGTCTTTATCGCACCGAAGTGCAACCGGTCTCTTTTTTGGGCGCCCGACTCTTTCGAGCCCGGCTGGAATTGCCGGCCAACGTGCCCACGGGCACCTATCAGGTGCAGGTTTACCTGCTTAAAAATGGTCGGATCGAGAGTGCGCAAACAACACCGTTGATTGTGTCGCGAATTGGCATCGAGGCTGAAATTTTCAATTTTGCTCATAATCACGCGGCTTACTATGGCTTGATTGCGATTGTGGTGGCCTTAGTGGCGGGGTGGCTGGGTAACGCCGCTTTCAAAAAGTCATAACTTTTTGCATAATACGGATATGACAGAAGCATCTATCGCACCGGAAGACCGGGTTTTTTTGGTCGTTGTTGACGAAACCGAGGAGATGAAAATCGCCTTGCGGTTTGCCTGCCGTCGGGCTCTCCATACCGGTGGGCGCGTGGCGCTTTTGTATGTGGTCGAGCCTGCGGACTTTCAGCATTGGATGACCGTTGGCGAGCTGATGCGTGAAGAGGCCCGCAGCGAAGGTGAGCAAGTGCTGCAGCGATTGGCCGCACAAGTTAACGAGCTAGCCGGAAAGGTTCCGATCCTGCATCTGCGTGAGGGTAATCGCGCCGACGAACTCATGACCTTGTTCGAGGAAGAACCTTCGATTTCCGTTCTGGTCCTGGGGGCCTCGACGGGCAAGCGAGGCCCAGGGCCGCTGATCTCCAGCTTGACGGGTAAGCTTCTCGGGCAGCTGCATATTCCCATTACATTGGTCCCCGATAGCCTGACCGAAGAAGAAATCGATGGAATCAGCTAATCGGCGCGACGGCTGGCCATTGATTGACGCCCAAAAGGTAACCACATGGTCTACACGGTGACTGTCCGTTGTCCTAGGCAGCGCCGTCGTTTACCTTGCCGGTTTGATGCTGGCCAAACGCGGAAGCCATAATAATGTTTATACAGACCGAACAGACTCCCAACCCGGCGACTTTGAAGTTTCTTCCGGGCTCAACTGTTTTGGACCAGGGCACGGCAAATTTCGAGACCTCCGAAACTGCAGGTCGGTCGCCCCTGGCGCAGCGTCTTTTCGCCATAGAGGGCGTGACGGGTGTGTTTTTGGGAGGCGACTTCATCTCCGTTACCAAATCGGAGGAAAAGGAGTGGTATCTGCTGAAGCCAGCGGTGCTGGGCGTGATTATGGAGCATTTCACCGCAGCCCGTCCGGTTCTTTTGGAAGAGGCGGAAGAGGTCGAGGCCCAGTTCGATTCGGAGGACGAGGAAGTTGTTCAGCAGATTATTGAGCTGCTGGATACCCGGGTGCGGCCCGCCGTTGCTATGGATGGGGGCGATATCGTGTTTCGTGGTTTTGACCAAGGGGTGGTTCTTTTGCACATGCAAGGCGCCTGCGCGGGCTGCCCCGCATCGACCGCCACCTTAAAGATGGGCATTGAAAACATGCTGCGCCACTATATCCCCGAGGTCACCGAGGTCAGGGCAGTCCTGTAAGCGCCGGTAGCGCTGGATTCGAAAAAACGCGAGACTTTTAAATGTCTGACCAAATGCTTAGCGATGCCGATTTGGATATCTTGTTCCGTTCGGCAAGAACCCACCGAGCCTGGCTGGACCGGGAGGTTAGCGACGTCTTACTGCAGGCGGTTTATGACTTGGCTAAATTCGGGCCCACAAGTGCCAATTGCTGTCCCCTGCGGGTGGTTTTTGTAAAATCCAAAGAAGCTAAAGAACGCCTGAAGCCGGCCTTGGCAAAGGGAAATGTGGAAAAAACCATGTCGGCGCCGGTAACAGCTATTATTGCCTTTGACGAGGACTATCACTTGCTGTGGCCGCGCTTGGCACCTTTTATGGGGGATCAGGTGGCAAAGCAAAGCGATCCAACGGTTCTTTGGACCGAATTGGTTCGCAACGGTAGCCTTCAGGGGGCCTATTTTATCCTGGCCGCCCGATCCCTGGGCCTGGATTGCGGGCCCATGTCCGGATTTAAAAATTCCATGGTTGACGAGTTGTTTTTCGCCGGCACCAGTTACAAATCCAACTTCTTGTGCAATTTGGGTTACGGCGATCACGGTAAATTACATCCCCGTTTGCCTCGACTGTCCTTTGATGAAGTTTGTCGAATTCTCTAGGAGGCGGCGCGGTCTAGACCGAACCCCTTCCGATGATTGAAGATTTCCGCACCCTTTTGGCTCTTGATTCGGCGAGCGGTTCTTGCTCGGCGGCCATATGGCATGACGGGGATGTCCTCGCATCATGTCATGAAGTCATGGAACGGGGTCAATCAGAGAGACTGGTCCCTATGATCGGTGAGGTCATGTCGATGACGCACCTGGATTTTTCTCACATTCAAGCTATCGCCGTGACTCGGGGGCCAGGCGCCTTTACCGGAGTGCGAATCGGCTTGGCGACAGCAAGGGCCCTTGCCTTGGCGTGGGATCTCCCTCTGTTGGGCGTTTCCTCCCTAGAGGCAGCCGCGGCGGTGGTCCCCGAAACCGTGCGCCAAGGGCGGCCGATCGTAGTGCTTTTGGAAGCAAAGCGTCGGGATGTCTATGTCCAGTGTTTCGCCTCGGATTTGACGCCCTTAGACAATGCAAGAACGATGATGCCCGAAGATTTGTCGGGTTTGTTGCCGGCGATAGATGTTTCGGGAATAGTTGCGTCGGGTCGCGATGTGATTGTCACTGGCGATGCAGCCGAGCGATTGGGGGGTCTGCTGGCGGTTTCGGATCAAGGTGTGGAGGTATGGACCCAAGAATCGCCCACCGCAAGCATCGTTGCCGAGTTGGCGGTTTTCCGTCCCCGAGAAGACGTCAGTCCACTCTATTTGCGTCCGCCTGACGTTACCTTGCCCCAAAAGGTTTTTCCGCCCTCGGGTAAGGTGTAAGTGGGAGAATGTCTTCTCTCAGTTTTATCCCGGTTACGGCGTCCCATCTTCCCGTGCTGGTGGCCCTCCACCGGGAATGCTTTGCACGATTGGACGAGGAGGGAGGACTATGTTTGGGCGAGGTTTGGGCCCGGGATGCCATGACCGATATGTTGGCCATGCCCTCGACTTTCGCCCAGGTGTTGCAGGAAGGCGATGAACCCATCGGTTTTTTAATGGTTCAAGTCCTCTTCGAAGCCGCGGACCTTCTCACTTTGGGCGTGGTCCCCAGCCGGCGATGCGCGGGCATGGGAGGCGCTCTTTTGGATCGGGCCATGGGTCTTGGATCGGAAAAAGGGTCTAAGCGCCTGACCCTTGAGGTGGCCTGCGATAACAAAGCGGCTTTGGCATTATATCGTTCAAAGGGATTTCAAGAGATTGGCCGTCGAACGGGCTATTTTCGCCGACCCAATGCCGTCGCGTGCGATGCCCTGGTTTTAGCAAAGGCCTTGACCGACATAGCCATGTTTTCGGATGAAGGGTTGAGATAGAAGCACCTGTTCGACGATGAGTTCAAGTAGAAATACCAATAGGAGCTCAAAAAAAGAGCAATGATCTCAATTTGATCTGTACCAATACAAATTTCTCAGATTCAAATGTTTTGTAGTATTGGATTTTATATTTATATACTTGCCTATACCCATAATAATTTCTATATTAACGCCTGCGTTTTTCAGTGAGGTAAGAAACGCCCATGAGCGAACAAGCAAAACCAAGTGAACTATTGGCTTTGACGACCAATATCGTCGCGGCCCATGTCTCTAATAATTCAGTGGCGGTAGCGGATTTACCCCTTATTATTCGCGATGTTTACGATACATTGTCGTCTGTTGGGGGTAGTGAGGAAATTGAGCCGGAGCGACCGACCCCGGCAGTGCCGATCAAAAAGTCAATCACACCGGACTATATTGTGTGTTTGGAAGACGGCAAAAAGCTCAAGATGCTCAAGCGCCACCTTAAAACCGCATACGACATGTCTCCGGAAGATTACCGGGACCGGTGGGGCCTGGCTGCGGATTATCCTATGGTCGCGCCCAACTATGCACGCCAACGGTCCAAACTCGCCAAGCAGATTGGACTGGGAACTCAGGCCCGTCGCAGCAAGCGTGGCTGACCTTAAAGGACTGAGACCAGGGGAGTGTGATGAGGGGCGCTGGTTTGCGGATGCGACCGGCGCTTTTTCATATTCGAATTGGCGCATCCCCGAGGTTAAATTGCCCAACAGGGCATTGTTGTATGCACCGTCAATTACGATATGATGATGTCATGAATGATCGAATCGAAAAGCTCTGTATCGAAAAAGGCCTAAAGATGACGGACCAGCGGCGAACCATCGCGCGGGTTCTATCGTCATCGAGTGATCATCCCGATGTGGAGGCGGTCTACCAGCGGGCCTTGGCGGAAGATCCGCGCATATCCATCGCGACGGTATACCGAACGGTGAAACTTTTCGAGGAGGCCTCGATTGTGGAGCGGCATGACTTCGGGGATGGTCGTGCCCGCTATGAGGAGGTGCCCGAAGAGCATCACGATCATCTGATCGACGTGAATTCCGGAGACGTCATCGAATTTTCAAATGACAAAATAGAATTGTTGCAAAAAGAGATCGCTGAGCAACTCGGTTACCGTTTGGTCGGGCATCGTTTGGAGCTCTATGCCGTGCGGGATGATCGAAAAAAAAGTAAGTAATTTTTACGCCAACGTGGGGCCGGCGTTTAATACCAAGGTGCATTGATAGTGATCCTTGGTATAGGCAGCGACATTTGGTTTGTTTTGCTGTGCCAACTTTACGAAGAGTCCGATGGCCTTAGTTGAGGAAAGTCAAAACAGGATCGTTGATATTAAGGTTCGCGACCTGCGCATCCGTTTGGCTGAAAGCCGGCGAGAGATCGAGGCGGCACAAGAACTGAGATATCAGGTTTTTTATGAATCCATGGATGCAACGGCGACCGATGAGATGGTCAGCCTGGGGCGGGATTTCGATTCCTACGATGACTTCTGCGATCACCTCCTGGTCTTTGACGAAACCCAGGGCGCTAGCAAAGAGGCGGTGGTTGGGACTTATCGCCTAATGCGGCGGGACGGAGCGCGAAGACGTGGTCAATTCTACTCAAGTGACGAATTTGATCTTGGTGTTTTGCAGCGTTATCCCGGCGAAATCATGGAATTGGGGCGGTCTTGTGTCCATACCGATTACCGGACCGGCACTACCATGCAGCTTTTGTGGCGGGGAATTGCCGCTTACGTCTTTCACCATGACATCGATTTAATGTTCGGCTGTGCCAGTTTGCCCGGTACCGATCCCGACCAGTTACGGGATGCCTTGGCTTATTTGAGGCAACACCATCTGGCGCCGCCCGCCTTACGAGCGCGGGCCCAGGCTGGCCGTTACCTACCCATGGACCCCTCGGGCACCGGGCCTGTGGATGTCCAAAAAGCCCGGCAGATGCTGCCGCCGCTTCTGAAAGGATACCTGCGGCTCGGCGGGTTCGTCGGCGATGGGGCTGTTATCGATCCGGAATTTGGCACGACCGATGTATGCGTTGTGGTGAAAACTGACTGGGTGACGGAAAAATACTACCGTCATTATCGACGTGAAGAGCCCGGTGGCCCAAACGATAGCCCAAACGATCATCGGGAAGCGGTATCGGGAAATTTGCCGAATGGCGGTGGGCCATAGGCGGCATGCACCTGCTAAAGCCGCCAGCAAGCTTGTTTTGCGGTTGTGGCGGCGCTCGCCCTGGCGCATGTCCATTGGTCATTAGGGGGCTCGGTGAACCGCATCAGGGTCGACTTCGAACACACTGCTCAAACTGAATTTGTTTCCAAAAAAGAGGCGATAGACAAAAGTGGCAATAGCGATGGGAACGGGATCGACGGGAAAGGTAAGTACTGCGCCCGATTTCGGATCATCGATCACCGCATTCTTCCGGCTTCTTTTTTATGTGGCCTTCACCCTGCCGTGCATGCCCTTACAGGCCCTGGCAGTAAAGTTTAACTGGCCTCTGCGCAAGCGGTTACCGCGCTGGTATCATCGCCAATGTTGCCGAATTCTAGGGTTGCAGGTCCAAATCGTCGGTCAGCCCTCCAAGGTACACCCCACCTTGTTTGCCGCCAATCATGTGTCTTATTTGGACATAACGGTCTTGAGTTCCCTTTTACCCATGTCCTTTATCGCCAAGTCCGAGGTCGCCCGATGGCCCTTCTTCGGGTGGCTCGCGAAGTTGCAGGAGACGATTTTTGTTGAGCGCCGTGCGCGAAAAGCCATGACCGATCGGGACGAAATGACCAAGCGGTTGGAAAGGGGAGATGATTTGACCCTGTTCCCGGAAGGGACTTCCGGCGATGGGCAGTGGGTGCTGCCATTCAAAAGCGCTCTCTTTTCGGTGGCCGAAAAATCCTATGGGTCGACCCCCTTGTATGTACAGCCGGTCTCCATCACTTACACAAGACTCGACGGCGCGCCTATGGGGCGCTATTTAAGGCCGCTTTTTGCGTGGTTTGGTGACATGGAGCTGGCTAGTCACCTTTGGCAGGCCTTGCGGATGGGGCTGGTGACGGTGGTTGTGGAATTTCATCCGCCAAAAACGCTCGAAGAGCTGGGGTCGCGCAAAAAAATGAGCGATTATTGTTACGAGCTGGTCTCCAATGGGGTATCCGAGGCCCTTGCCGGCCGTCGGTTCGGTAAGGGGCAAACCAAGACGGCTTGAGGCCCAGATGGGATGGGGAAGAAACGCGGTTGGTGAACAAAGATTTGAAAAAGAAACTCTTTATTAGAACTTATGGGTGCCAAATGAATGTCTACGATTCCGATCGTATGGCAGATGTTTTGGCACCGCTGGGATATGAGCCGGCACAGGAACCGGCCGGCGCCGACATGGTGATCCTAAACACCTGTCATATAAGGGAAAAAGCTGCGGAGAAGGTTTATTCCGAGTTGGGGCGCATACGCTCGCTCAAGACACAGCGCGAAGCGGACGGGGGTGAGATGATCCTGGCTGTCGCCGGCTGCGTCGCCCAAGCAGAGGGCGAGGAGATGCTTCGTCGAGCGCCCTATGTGGATATGGTCGTCGGGCCGCAGACCTATCATCGCTTGCCCGAGTTGATCGCCAAGCTTAATCGCACCGGCGGAAAGCAACTCGATACCGAGTTCCCTGTCGATTCCAAGTTCGACTTTTTGCCCACAAATGACCGAAAGTCAGGCGCTGCAGCCTTTTTGTCCGTCCAAGAAGGCTGCGACAAATTTTGCACTTTTTGCGTCGTCCCCTATACGCGAGGTGCGGAGTTTTCTCGGCCCGTGGCCCACATTTTAGATGAGGCCCGGCAGCTCAGTGCCGCTGGGGTTCGGGAAATCAGTCTTTTGGGCCAGAATGTTAACGCCTTTCACGGCGAGGGTCCCGACGGCAAAACTTGGGGGTTGGGTCGGCTGATATATGCCCTGGCCGAAGAGGAAGGTATCGAGCGCTTGCGCTATACGACATCCCATCCGCGCGACATGGACGATGAATTGATTCGAGCCCACGCGGACCTGCCCGAGCTGATGCCTTTTTTACATCTTCCCGTTCAATCCGGTTCGGATCGTATCCTGTCGGCCATGAATCGCCGCCATAGCGCAGCCGATTATCGCCGGATCGTGGATCGTTTGCGCGATGCGGTGCCTGACATTGCCCTGTCGTCGGACTTTATCGTGGGTTTCCCTGGCGAGAGCGACCGGGATTTTGCTGATACTCTTGGTTTGGTGAACCAGGTAACCTATGCCCAGGCTTATTCCTTTAAATACAGTGCACGTCCCGGCACGCCCGCCGCGGCTCTTGATGAACAAGTGCCGGAAGACAAGAGATCCGAGCGCTTGGCCATGCTGCAAGACTTGCTAAACGCGCAACAAGTGGCTTTCAACCAGGCATCCGTAGGCAAAACCATGCCTGTATTATTGGAACGCCCAGGACGCCAGGCGAACCAGTTGGTGGGCCGTAGTCCCTTTATGCAGGCCGTTCATCTGACGTTGCCAACCGTTGCCAGGGAGCGCTTGTTGGGCACCATCCAACCAGTGCTGGTCACCAAGGCGCATCCCAATAGCCTGGCCGGTCAAATTGATCATGATAATCCAAGTTTTGCCCCTGGCCTCGATCCGCGGCCGACGGCTGTCGGCGGGCAACAAGGTGTGGTGGAGAGACCAATTTGAGCAGCCGCCATCTGTCCCGTAAGGCCAAAACTCGCACGCCGGGCTTAATTGAAATTGATAACCATCGCTTGCTGCCCTTGTTATTGGGTGAGCACGACCAAAATTTGCTGCGTATCGAACAGCAGCTTAGCGTGACTTTGGCCTGCCGTGGCAATCACATCAAACTTTCCGGTGAACCTTGGGCGGTCTTGGCCGCGCAAAAAGCCCTCGAGGCCCTCTATAAACGGCTGGAAAAAGGACTTGAAGTGACGGACGGTGAGGTGGACGCGGCGGTGCGCATGGCCCGGGCGGATGGCGATGGTGGTCAGGTCAAGGCCCTGCATTCCGGCGAGCTGGCCATTCCCACCCGCAAGGGCAGTTTGACGCCGCGCTCGCCAGGTCAAGCAGCTTATGTCCGTGCCCTTTTGGACCATCAATTGGTCTTCGCTGTTGGTCCGGCAGGTACTGGCAAGACCTATCTGGCCGTTGCCATGGCCGTCAGTTGGCTGATTAGCGGCAAGGTCGAGCGCATAATTCTTTCCCGCCCCGCAGTGGAGGCGGGCGAGCGCCTCGGCTTTTTACCGGGCGATATGCTGGACAAGGTGGACCCCTATCTGCGCCCACTTTACGACGCGCTTTACGATATGTTACCGGGAGACCAGGTGGCCGCCCGCATCTCCAACGGCGAAATCGAAGTGGCGCCCCTGGCTTTCATGCGAGGGCGTACCCTGAGCAATGCCTTTATTATCCTGGACGAGGCGCAAAATACCACGCCCGGTCAGATGAAGATGTTTTTGACCCGACTGGGCCAAAACAGCCGAATGGTGATCAATGGGGACCTCACGCAAATCGACTTGCCCAAGGGGCAACCCTCGGGCCTGCGAGATGCTGCGTCCGTCCTTAAGGGTATGGAGGAGGTTGGCTTCGTGCACTTTAGCGCTGCCGACGTGGTCCGCCATTCCCTGGTAACAAAGATTGTTCAAGCCTATGACGCCCGTGACGGGGATGTACCACAAGAAGATCAAGGCGATTCTTGATGTGGTGCCCCTCTTCTTCCGCCCCACTCTGAAACCATTGCCGCATGCCGGCACCTCTCATGCCCGAAGACCCGAATAGTCTCGCCCCGCAAATTGATATCATCTTTGAAGACCCGGCTTGGGATGAGGCCTCTTTTGATGTGGAAGACCTGGTGCATCGCGCGGCAGTCCAGGTGCTTCGCCGAGAGCTGAGCGACGAGCCTATCAACCGATCTCCGGAAGTCTGCCTGGTCCTGACTGACGATTTACAAGTTCAAACGCTCAATCGCGGATTTCGCGGTCAGGACAAGCCAACGAATGTGCTGTCCTTCAGCAACGAAGGCCCCAAGAGCAATGGAGGTGCTGGGAAGACCCCTGCGGCGAGGTCCCTTTCTTCGGACTGCCTTGCCGAAAGACCCTGGCTTTTGGGAGACGTTATCCTCGCGCGGCAAACCATCGGCCGCGAGGCAATGGAACAGCAAAAGCCGTTGGAAAACCATCTGGCGCACTTGGTCGTTCACGGGGTCTTGCATCTTTTGGGATACGATCACGACGACGATCGGGATGCCGCGTTAATGGAGCGACAGGAAATTTCCATCTTATCGGATCTGGGCATTCCCGATCCATATGAGGCATAATCCATGGGCTTGTGGAACAGGCTAACAAAATGAGTGTGAGCTCAACTACCAACGGTAAAACCCACCGCACCAATGGCGCCAATGGCGCCAATGGTGACGGTCGGCCTCGGTCGGGCTGGCAGTGGCTGCGG
This sequence comes from Pseudomonadota bacterium, assembly GCA_039028695.1. GTDB lineage: Bacteria > Pseudomonadota > Alphaproteobacteria > Kiloniellales > Kiloniellaceae > JANQKX01. The sequence goes on along the minus strand of JBCCHN010000008.1, from coordinate 68,281 downwards.
CGTTTGTTTGGCAAAAGGTCCAACGAAGCGCAGATTCGTGAGACCATCGAAGAAATCTTTGAGGAAATACAGGAAAACGAGAGTGAGACTGCTACCCCTATAGGGGATGACGAGCGCATGATGTTGGGCAATATCCTGCGCCTGCGGCACCTGACGACCTATGATGTGATGGTCCCGCGCGCCGACATTATCGCGGTCGATCTAACAGTACCCCTGGATGAGTTGGTGGATATCATGAGCCGGGCCGGGCACTCTCGACTGCCGGTCTACCGTGAGACGCTGGATGATGTGCTCGGAATTGTGCATATCAAAGATGTGCTGGATTACGTTAAAGAGGAAAAATCCTTTGAACTAGCGGATATCTTGCGCCGGATTGTGATTGCGGCACCCTCAATGCGGGTTCTGGACTTGCTTATGGAGATGCGCCTCTCACGGGTTCATATGGCGTTGGTGGTGGATGAGTACGGGGGCATCGACGGGTTGCTAACCATCGAGGATCTGGTCGAAGAGATTGTCGGCGAGATTGAGGACGAGCACGATGTGTTGCGTGGGCCCATGTTAGGTACGAGGGAAGACGGCACTTTGATTGCCGATGCGCGCGCTACTATCGAGGAGTTTGAGGAATTGGTGGGGCCGGTACTCTCGGACGAAGAACGGGATGAGGACATTGATACCTTGGGCGGGCTGTTAATTTCCATTGCGGGTCGGGTTCCAACCCGGGGTGAACTGATCGAGCACCCTGCCAGCGGCATCAGCTTCGAAATTCTTGAGGCCGACCCGCGACGCGTCAAACGCTTGCGAATGCGAAATTTGCCCATCGAATCGCACGGGGATGAGACAAACGGTGAGTGAAAAGACCGTCCCCGCTGCCGGGTTTTCGATGACTAGGCTGGCCGAAAAAATCGATCACATTAGAGTGTGGCAACGCTGCATCATTGCCGCGGTCATGGGCGGACTGGTGGCCGGAGCTCTCCCTCCGTTCCACGCTGTTTTTTTTCTTTGGCCCGCCTTTACCGTGCTGTTGCTGCTGCTCCGCGGCACCCAGCGATTGACCAGCGCCTTTTGGCTCGGCGGGGCTTTTGGGTTTGGCTATTTCGCAATCGGCCTTTACTGGGTTGGAATCGCCTTTCTGGTAGATGCGGAACGCTTTGGATTCGTCATGCCTTTCGCCGTTGCTGGTCTGGCGGCCGGTATGGCCATTTTTACCGGCCTTGCCACTTTGGTCACGGTAGCAACCCGTGCCACTGGGATGGCGCGTGTTTGTGTGTTTGCTGCCAGTTGGTTATTTTTCGAGTGGCTGCGATCCTGGATTTTGACCGGCTTTCCCTGGAACTTGATCGGCACGGTTTGGACTTTTTCGCCTGAGATGCTTCAATTGGCGGCGGTGACCGGCGTCTGGGGGCTCTCGGTGGTCACGATCCTTTCTGCCTCGGCGCCGGCGGTGTTATTTGACAAGCCATTGCGTCCCGCGCGCACTATCGTCGTTCTAGTCACCACCTTGTTGCCTTTAGCGGTTTGGGGCGGCGGCCAATCGCGTCTTTCCCAAGCTCCGGCAATCGGAAGCGACGATACGCCGGGGGTGGTGTTGCGCCTGGTTCAGCCCGCCATTGAACAGTCCCTGAAGTGGCAGCCGGAGTTACGGCGCAAACATCTTCTTGATCAGATGCGGTTGAGCCGTGAGCCGGGCATTGAAAAAGTTACCCATATCATATGGTCGGAAACGGCGGTGCCTTATTATCTCTCCTCCGACCGAGCCTTGCAGGAGGCCTTGTCTACCATCGTTCCACCCGGCGGCCTCTTGATTACCGGAGCTTTGCGTCAAGGTGAGGCGGGCGATGGCCCCTATAACAGCCTGCATGCACTTGACCACAATGGCGTGCTCCAGGGTTCCTACGATAAGTTTCATCTGGTGCCTTTCGGTGAGTATGCGCCTTTTCGAGGTTTGCTGGACATGGCTAAGTTGACGGTTGGCGCTGTCGACTTTCAACCGGGGCCCGGACCCCAGACCATGTCTTTGCCGGGACTACCGGCGATCAGCCCCTTGATCTGTTATGAAGTTATTTTTCCCGGTGCCGTTACCGCCGACGGAGATGGGGCGATGGAGCGCCCCGGCCTTTTGCTCAACATTACCAATGATGCATGGTTCGGCCGATCGACCGGACCTCATCAACATTTTGCTACTGCAAAATTGCGGGCTGTCGAAGAAGGCCTGCCCTTGGTGCGGGCGGCCAACAATGGCATCTCGGCTGTGTTAGATTCCTATGGGCGTGAGGTGGCGCAGCTTGGTTTGGACGAAACGGGTGTGCTTGATTCTCCCTTGCCGCGCGCAACCACAAACATAACCCTGTATTCAACTTTTGGAAATTATACAGTACTATTTTTGCTCTTAATATTATCATTTTTCTATATCGTATTTAGACGTTACCGATTGTGACGATCTCGTAGTTGTTTTGTAAGATAATTGATTTGACCACATACTCCGGTATGTTTAGAAATCAATGCCATAGACGCTAAGCGGAGCTGTTAAAAGGTAATTCAGCGAGGCCATTATGGCAAAGGGTAGTGGGATCGGCGGGGGGCGTGGTATCGGAGGCCCAAATCCTATCGACATGCATGTCGGTAGCCGGGTGCGATTGCGGCGCACTCTGTTAGGACTGAGCCAGGAGAGGCTCGGCGAAGCTATCGGGCTGACATTCCAACAGATCCAAAAGTACGAGCGCGGCGCGAACCGGATCGGCTGTAGCCGATTGTTTGACTTGTCGCGGGTTTTGGATGTTCCGGTGGAGTATTTTTTCGAAGATCTCTCCGAGGAGGCTGCGGCTAGCTCGCCGGCGCGCCGTGTCGGAGGTTGGTCCGACAGGGATCAAGCTAAGTTTGAATACGAACGGGATCCGATGGCCAAGCGAGAGACGCTGGAGTTGGTCCGCGCCTATTACAAGATCACCGATAAGTCGGTCCGCAAGCAGTTCTTTGAACTCGCCAAGGCCATTGGCTCTAGTATGACCTCTCAGAAATAACCCTAAATCCCAAATTTCTAATTGATCCCGCGTTACCCAGAAGGATTTTATCCCACTGAGGTAGATTTGTGCGGAATTCCCCTTGAGTGCGGTTTTCAAAATATGCAACATGGCGCGTTTTGAGCCGCCGTGGGCCTTTCTGACGTCTTTTTTAGAAAAGCCAGATTGGTCGTGGCGGTAAATTTGCTCAAGGGAGACTATCGTGCGCAAGGGCAACTATCTCTTCACCAGTGAGTCGGTTTCGGAGGGTCATCCGGACAAAGTCTGCGATCGTATTTCCGATACGGTCGTTGATGCCTATTTGAGCGCAGACCCCTTGTCCCGCGTGGCGGTGGAAACCCTTGCAACGACTAATCGTGTCGTGCTGGCGGGTGAGGTGCGCGGCCCGGCATCGGTGACGGCCGATTTGCTGGAGCAGGCTGCCCGCGAGGCGGTGAAAGATATCGGCTATGCTCAAGAGGGCTTTCACTGGGAAAAGATGTCGGTTCACAACCATGTTCATGAGCAATCCGCCGATATTGCCCAGGGCGTCGATGCGAGTGGCAACAAGGACGAGGGTGCTGGTGACCAGGGTATTATGTTCGGTTTTGCCTGCCGAGAAACCAAAGCACTGATGCCGGCGCCCATCCATTTATCCCATGAGATCTTGCATTCCTTGGCCGAGGCGCGCCATTCGGGTGCGGAACCGGGACTGGGCCCCGATGCAAAAAGCCAGGTGACCCTGCTTTATGAAGACGGCAAGCCTGTTCGAGCCACCTCGATTGTGGTCTCGACCCAACATGCGGCCGATCTTGACCAGGACGCGGTTCGTGAAATTGTGCGGCCCCATGTGGTGAAGGTTTTGCCGGAGGGGTGGATGTGCGAAGAGTCCGAGTTTTATGTGAACCCAACGGGCCGATTTGTCATCGGAGGACCCGACGGGGACGCTGGCTTAACCGGACGGAAGATCATCGTTGATACCTACGGCGGCGCAGCTCCCCATGGGGGCGGGGCCTTTTCGGGGAAAGATCCGACCAAGGTTGACCGCTCGGCGGCCTATGCGGCGCGCTATCTTGCCAAGAATGTGGTGGCCGCGGAATTAGCGGAACGTTGTACCATTCAGCTCTCCTATGCCATCGGTGTTTCCAAGCCGTTGTCGGTTTATGTCAATTGTGACGGAACGGCTCAGGTTGACGAGGAAAAGTTGGCGGCCGCCCTGCAAGACCGTATGGACCTTTCGCCGCGAGGAATTCGGGAGCACCTGAACCTGTCTCGGCCGATTTATGCCCGGACTGCTGCCTATGGCCATTTTGGCCGGGAGCCGGATGCCGACGGCGGATTTTCCTGGGAGCGCACTGATATGGCCTCGGATCTGCGGTCTCACTTCGGCGGCTAAGGCAAAAATCGGCGGTCTTTACGGCGGAGCGGTTTAGGCCCAAGCCATGCCAAGCGATCAAATGCCGGCAAACAAAGGCTACCGCACTGTTTATGGGCGCCGGCAAGGTCGGCCTTTAAGAGTTGGTCTTCAGCGCCTCATCCAGGATAAATTGCCGGCTCTGGCGGTGCCAATCCCCAATGCTGGTAGGCAGATAGATCTGGCGTCCCTTTTTCCCAATGCGTGTGACCAGATCTGGCTGGAAATTGGGTTCGGCGGGGGCGAACATCTGGCCTGGCAGGCCCGTATGGTTCGGGATTCGGGCTGGCCTGTCGGTATTATCGGGGCGGAGTATTTCATCAATGGGGTTGCCAGGTTGTTGCGTCACCTTGAGGGCGCGCGCTGTGAGGATCTGGTACGCATACACAGCGGCGATGTATGGGAGCTTTTATCGGCGCTGCCGCCCGACAGTTTGAGCCGGGTATTCGTCCTTTTCCCAGACCCTTGGCCGAAGGCTCGACACCACAAAAGGCGGCTCCTACAGCCGGCCTTTCTGGATGTTTTGGAACACCTCATGAAAGACCGGGGCCTGTTGCGCGTTGCCACCGACGATCCGGATTACCTCACCTGGATTATGGGTCATTTCCAGGACAATCCCGCTTTTGAATGGGAGGCTCAAGACGCGAAGGACTGGCGTTGCCGTCCGACGGATTGGCCGCCGACACGCTACGAGGAAAAGGCTCTTGCGGCGGGCCGCCGGGGGTATTTTCTGTCCTATCGGCATCATCGCCGCGCGGGCTAATTTACCATATCATTTTGAAGACCGTCGTTGGGGCGTAGACTGGGGCAGAAAATCCTTGCGGCATAAGGGGCATCGGCGTAAGTTGCGCCAACCTTTTGGTTTGACATGGTTTCTTATGTAAGCCATGTCGGGCTACCGATTTGGTGGGCCTCTGGCCCACTTTTTTATTGGGCTCACAGGTTTCTGGTTTTCAGGTTATGGAGTAACGTATTTGGCCGAGGCCTTTGACAGGTCCACGATGAACCTTGCCAAGACGAGTGTCGGCAAGGCGGCAGAGGTTGAGAGCCTGATCGCGCCGACGCTGCGGTCGATGGGCTATGATATTGTTCGCATTGTGTTATCCGGCCGCGACCAACCTGTTTTGCAGATCATGGCCGAGCGCCTCAGCGACGGCGGCATGACGGTGGATGATTGCGCCGAGGTAAGCCGGGCGGTTGCTGCTATTTTGGATGTGGAGGACCCCATTCCCAGCGCTTATACCCTAGAGGTGAGCTCTCCTGGACTGGACCGGCCGCTTACCAGACTGGCGGATTTTGAACGTTTTGCCGGCTTTGAAGCTAAGGTGGAGATGACGGAGACCCTGGAAGGAAGACGGCGTTTCGCCGGCCGCCTGCGGGGTGTGGAACAGGATCAAGTCCTTATTCAATGTGATGAGGGCGAAACGCGATTACCCTTTTTGGAAATCGCTAAGGCGAAGTTAAAACTGACCGATGAGTTGATCGCTGCGAGCGAGACTTTGAGGCAATCCAACCCAAGTGACGACTAACAAGAACCGAGATCAAGGATGGATACAAGCAGTCTTTCCCGAACCGAGCTTTTGCAGGTTGCAGACGCCGTGGCGCGCGAAAAATCGATCGAACGGGATGAGGTCCTGGAGGCGATGGAACAGGCGATTTCCAAAGCCGGTCGGGCCAAATACGGCCACGAACACGATATTCGTGCCGAGATCGATCGCAAGACCGGTGAGGTGCGTCTGCGCCGCTATCGCGAGGTGATCGATGAGATCGAAAACGAATTCACGCAAATTCGCACCATAGACGCCAAGGTTGCCAATGCGGAAATCCAGCCCGGCGAATTTGTTGTCGAAGAACTGCCGCCCATTGACCTGGGTCGCATCGCCGCGCAGACCGCCAAGCAGGTTATCGTGCAAAAAGTGCGCGAGGCCGAACGCAAACGGCAGTACGAAGAATACAAGGATCGGGTCGGCGAGATCGTCAACGGCATCGTCAAGCGTAATGAGTTCGGCAATGTTACCATCGATTTGGGCCGGGCCGAGACCATGATGCGGCGCGACGAAACCCTGCCGCGGGAATCCTTTCGCACCGGAGACCGGGTCAGAGCTTATATCTATGATGTGCGGGAAGAGCCGCGGGGACCCCAAATTTTTGTCTCGCGGACCCATCCCCAGTTCATGGCCAAACTTTTCGCCCAAGAGGTGCCGGAGATCTATGATGGCATCATTGAGCTGAAGGCTGTCGCAAGGGACCCGGGTAGTCGGGCCAAGATTGCCGTGATTTCGCGAGATAGTTCAATTGATCCTGTTGGTGCCTGTGTGGGCATGCGTGGCTCCCGGGTTCAGGCAGTGGTCAGTGAATTGCAAGGTGAGAAGATCGATATTATTCCCTGGTCTCCTGACACGGCGACCTTCGTGGTAAACGCTTTGGCGCCGGCCGAAGTCAGCAAGGTGGTGTTGGACGAGGACCAAAAACGCATTGAAGTGGTGGTGCCGGACGAACAGCTTTCTCTGGCGATCGGCCGGCGTGGTCAAAACGTGCGCCTGGCTTCGAGTCTGAGCGGTTTTGACATTGACATCATGACCGAGGAAGAAGAATCCCGTCGCCGACAGGAAGAGCTGAAGTCCCGCTCCCAAATGTTCATGGACGCCTTGGATGTGGACGATGTGATTGCCCACCTTTTGGTCGCCGAAGGCTTTACCACGGTGGAGCAGGTTGGCTTTGTACCCATTGAGGAACTGGCAGAGATTGAAGGATTTGACGAAGAGGTGGCTGAGGAACTGCGCATGCGGGCCCGTGGCTATCTTGAGGAACTGAATCGCAGGAACGAAGACCGGCGGCGGGAGCTGGGGGTCAGCGATGAGTTGTCGGGCTTGGAAGGCCTCAATTCCGCGCAATTGGTCAAATTGGGTGAAAATGGCGTGCGTACTTTGGATGATCTGGGTGACCTTGCCAGCGACGAGCTGACCGAGATGCTCGAGGACCTGGCGCCGGATATGGAAGCGGCCAACGAGCTCATCATGGCGGCCCGGGCCCATTGGTTTGAGGATGAGGAGGAGAGCCAGGACCCATCCGCGGCGTCCGACGGTGAAGCAGCCTCGACCGAGGAACAAAGCCCGAGCCCGGCCTAGGTGGCAGCACGGATCGAAAGGAGCTGGTCGACTGAATGGCGGCCTTGGGACAGACGCAAATCGGCGAACAGCCTTTGGAAGATGGCGCTCACAGACGCTGTATCGTGAGCGGTTCGTCCTTCCCAAAGGATCAGTTGCTGCGTTTCGTGGCGGGCCCTGACGGTGACGTGGTTCCAGATTTTGCCGGCGAGTTGCCGGGACGTGGTCTATGGATCACACCGCGCCGGGATGCTTTGCAGCGGGCCTGTGCGAAGAATCTTTTTTCCCGCGCGGCACGGATGTCGCTGCGCATTCCGGACGACTTGATCGAGCGGGTGGAAGGGTTGGCTAAAAAACGCGGATTGTCCGATTTGAGTTTGGCCCGACGGGCCGGTCAGTTGGTCGCCGGATTTGAAAAGGTTAAAGGTCGCCTTGCAGCGGGTCAGGTTGCGGTATTGTGCCAGGCGATAGACGGTGCGGTGGAGAGCCGTGAAAAGTTATGGAGATTGGCAAAGACAAAGTCTGCCGATTGCCATTTGGTCGAGGTTTTTACCGCCGAAGAAATGGGCAAGGCGCTTGGATGTGAACCGCGGGTTCATGTGGCAATCGACCCGGGTCCCTTGGCCAACCGTTTTGTATTGGATAGTTTGCGCTTGCGGAGTCTACGCGGGAGTCACTATGAAGACCTGTCAGACGGAATGGATTTGCAGGTTTTGAGTTCTGGAGCGAGCTAACGCCGGATTGGATATGACGACGAGTAATGAAAAGGAAGCCCGCAAACCGCTGAAACTCAGCCGACCGGGCAAACTTGAATTAAAGAAAACGGTAGAGACCGGCCAAGTTCGGCAGAGCTTTAGCCATGGCCGGACCAAGTCGGTCACGGTGGAGGTCAAGCGTAGCCGCACCTTCGAACGGGGCGCGTCCGGGCGGATGAAAGAAGTCACGCTTGAAAAACAGCTTGAAGACGTTCCCGCTACGCCGCCGGAAGTTCAAACGACCGTTGAAGTCGAGGCGCCGCCTGCGGTCGACAAATCGAACCTCTCTGCACGCGAGCGCGCGAGCCGTATGCGCGCTCTCGAGGTTTCCAAGGAAGAAGCCGTGCAGCGCCAGCAACGCGAGGCGGAGGAGGCCGAGCGCCGGGCCGAGGAGGAACGCCGGCAGGCCGAGGAAGATGCGCGCTTGGCAGCCGAGCAGGCCGAAGCAGAGCGCCTGGAACAAGAACGGCGCGCCGCTGAGGAAGAAGCGCGCAAGTCCGCTCCCGAGACAGCACCTGAAATAGAACAGCCACAGCCTAGCGAAATTTTACCTCCCGATCTGCCCGAGCCCGATAGCCCACCGCCTGCCAAGACCGCTGAAGAGAAGGTTGAGGATGAGTTTGGCGGTCGGGTCAAACGCAAAGGAGCCGGGCCGGTCAAGCCGAACACGAACAACCGCCGGGACGATCGCCGCCGCCGATCGGGCAAGCTGACCATCAGTCAGGCCCTTGAAGGGGGTGAAGGGAGCCGGGAGCGTTCCCTAGCCTCGGTCAAGCGGCGTCGGGAAAAGCAGCTTCGGGCACTGAAAAACCAGCCCCATCAACCGCCGCAAAAGGTCATTCGCGAAGTTGTGGTTCCGGAAACCATGACGGTTCAGGACCTGGCAAGCCGGATGGCTGCGCGGACGGTGGATGTGGTCAAGTCCCTGATGGGTATGGGTGTAATGGCGACGGCCAATCAACTCATTGATGCCGATACGGCTGAAGTGATTGTCGAAGAGTTTGGTCACAAGATCAAACGAGTATCGGCAGCGGACGTGGAGATTGGTATGCGGGGTGCCGACGACTCGGACGCCGAGCTTTTGCCCCGCCCACCGGTGGTGACCATCATGGGCCACGTGGACCACGGCAAGACCTCACTGCTGGATGCCTTGCGCGAGACGGACGTGGCAGGTCGCGAGGCCGGTGGGATCACGCAGCATATTGGTGCCTATCAGGTGCAATTGGCCTCGGGCGCCAAGATCACCTTTATCGATACGCCGGGCCATGCGGCTTTCACCGAGATGCGATCCCGCGGTGCCAATGTGACAGATATTGTCATCTTGGTGGTAGCGGGTGACGACGGCATCAAGGAGCAGACGGTCGAGGCGATCCGGCATGCCAAGGCCGCCGAGGTACCAATCATCATTGCCATTAACAAGATGGACCGGCCCGAGGCCAATGCGGACCGGGTGCGTCAGGAGCTGCTTCAACACGAGCTGGTGGTTGAGGAGATGGGCGGTGAAATCCTCTCCATTGAGGTCTCGGCCAAGGAAAAAACCGGCCTGGACAAGCTAGAGGAGGCCATTCTCCTGCAGGCCGAGCTCATGGAGCTTAAGGCCAATCCGAACCGTATGGCCGAAGGCGTGGTGATCGAAGCGCGCCTGGAACACGGCCGAGGCACCGTGGCCACGGTTCTGGTCCAACGGGGTACCATGCGGGTTGGCGACATATTCGTGGCCGGTTCCGAATGGGGCCGGGTGCGGGCTTTGGGCAATGAACGGGGCCAAAGTGTGGAAGAAGCTGGACCGGCCATGCCCATTGAGGTGTTGGGCCTAAACGGTGCCCCCCTTGCCGGTGACGACTTTACTGTCCTGGATAGCGAGGCAAGGGTGCGCGAGATCGCGGAGTTCCGGACCCGAACCAAACGGGAAGCGGAAATCGCGGCTTCCAGCCGTGGATCTTTGGAGCAGATGCTTACGCGCATCAAAGAAGGCCAGGCCGCTGAAATGCCTCTGATTATCAAGTCGGACGTACAAGGCTCGGTGGAGGCAATCGCCAATAGCCTTGAGAAGATAGGCAATGAAGAGGTTAAGGTGCGGATCCTGCACACCGCTGTGGGCGGCATCAACGAATCCGACATTACCTTGGCCCGTGCAACATCGGCCTTGATTATCGCCTTTAATGTGCGGGCCAACCCGCAGGCGCGGGAGATGGCGCGTCGGGATGCCATCGATATTCGCTACTATTCGATCATCTATAACGTGGTCGATGATGTGAAAGCCTTGCTCAGCGGCATGCTGGCACCGACCAAGCAAGAGAATTTTCTGGGCTACGCGGAAATTCGCGAGGTTTTTTCCAATTCGAAGGTGGGCAAGGTCGCGGGCTGCATGATCACCGAAGGCAATGTTAAGCGCGGCGCCAAAGTGCGTTTGCTCCGGGACAACGTGGTAATCCACGATGGCGTCTTGAAAACCCTGCGGCGATTCAAGGACGAAGTGAAAGAAGTCAAGGAAGGCTATGAATGCGGCATGGCCTTTGAAAACTACACCGACATCCAGATCGGCGACCAGATCGAATGCTATCAGATCGAAGAGGTGGCCCGCGAACTTTAGGCTACTCTGTCGGATCGAAGGGCCCACGAGTGGAACGGGCCTGTTCGGTTTTGTGGGCGACTTTGTGCGGACGTTTTTGGATCTTTCAAATTGGAGTTCACCATGACCGCTGAACGAGGCAAGGCGGCGAGCCAGCGCCAGCTTCGGGTTGGCGAGGAATTGCGCCATGCCTTGGCTCGCATCCTTGCTCGCGAGGCCTTTCGCGATCCCCTGCTAGCGGAGCAGAACCTGACGGTAACCGAAGTGCGGGTCAGCCCGGACCTTAAAAACGCCACTGCTTTTGTCCTGCCGTTGGGCGGGGTGGATAAAGCTGCGGTCGTGACGGCCCTGAACCGGGCAGCCGGATTTTTACGCGGCAAAATCGGCCGCGAGGTGAATTTGCGCTATACACCCAAAATTGGCTTTAAGCCCGACGACTCCTTCGATGAAGCGGACCGGATAGATCAAATCCTGCGCCGACCCAAGGTTCGGTTTGATTTGGATCCTGTTGACGATACCGCCTCGGATCAGAATTCCTAAGGGGATACGGCATGGCGCGAAAGAAACGCGGCCAGCCGGTGAACGGCTGGGTGGTGGTCGATAAGCCCTTGGGATTGACGTCCACTCAGGTCGTTGGGCGCGTGCGTCGGGTTTTCGATGCCCAAAAGGTTGGCCACGGCGGCACTCTCGACCCCTTGGCAAGCGGCGTCCTGCCCATTGCACTGGGGGAAGCGACCAAGACCGTGCCTTACGTCATGGACGGCCGGAAACGTTATCGCTTTCAGGTTCGTTGGGGGCAATCCACCGCTACGGATGATACCGAGGGTGAGATCCTTGAAGAATGTGTCAGCCGCCCCGAAGAAGCCGATATTCGCCATGTTCTACCTGATTTTATTGGCGATATTGAGCAGGTGCCTCCGCAATATTCCGCCATAAAGGTTCAGGGCCAACGGGCCTATGATTTGGCTCGTGCCGAGGTGGATTTTAATCTGAAATCCCGCTGGGTTCGAATTGAGGGAATCTCCCTTCTGTCCAAGGAGGACCGTGATCGCGCAACTTTTGAAGTCATCTGTGGCAAGGGCACCTATATGCGCTCTCTTGCGCGGGATTTAGGTCTGGCGTTGGGGACCTTGGCACACATTACTCAACTCAGGCGCCTTTCGGTGGCATCTTTTCAAGAATCCAATGCGATTTCTCTGGAAAGTCTAGAATCCTTGAGGCATAGTCCCGCCGCCTTGGAGCATCTGCTCCCGGTGGAGACCGCGCTGGACGACATCCCGGTGCTGGCCTTATCAGGGACTGAGGCGAAGCGGCTGCGTTGTGGCCAGGCTGTGTCCATGGTGGCGCGACTGGACAGCGAACGTGTAAGCGACCTTTCCAATGGAATGATTGTCTTTACGGTCTCCGACGGAAAACCGGTCGCCCTGGCACGTTACGACGCAGGCGATATTCGGCCGGTCCGCGTGCTCAACCTCTAAATTGCGAGGATATTAGCGATGTCGATAACGACTGAGCGTAAAGCAGAATTAGTAAAAGAATATGCGACCCATGAGGGTGATACCGGGTCGCCAGAGGTGCAAGTTGCCATCCTGACCGAACGGATTGTTAATTTGACCGAACACCTCAAGACTCACAAAAAAGATTTCCACTCGCGCCGCGGCCTGTTGATCATGGTGGGTCAACGGCGGCGTTTGCTGGACTATGTGAAAGGCAAGGAAAAGGCTCGTTACGAGAGCTTGATCAAACGCCTGGGATTGCGCCGATAACAAAGCCCAATTCAATCTGTGCTGCGCCCAATGACGCTCCTGACATGCAGGGAACGATCATGGGCGCGTGCACGTTTTATCAACCAGTTCAAGGTGAGCCGGCACCTTGTCTCATGACCAGCCGGGCCGACGAAAAAAGCGTTCCAAGCCTCTTTTTGGAGCGGCAGATGCGCTTTTTCCGCGGGTCCGGTAAAGCAATTCCGGCAGTGGTTGGAAGGACCAAGAAACAATGTTTGACGTAACAAAAGAATCCATTGAATGGGGTGGGCGGACCCTCTCATTCGAAACCGGGCGCGTTGCCCGCCAAGCCGATGGCGCCGTCATGGTCAGCTATGGCGATACCGTGGTGCTTTGCACGGCGGTAGGTGAAAAGTCTGCCCGGCCGGGCATGGACTTTTTTCCCCTCACGGTGAACTATCAGGAGAAGACCTTTGCCGCCGGGAAGATCCCAGGCGGTTTTTTTAAACGCGAAGGTCGGCCTTCAGAGAAGGAAACTCTGGTCTCGCGGTTGATTGACCGACCCATTCGGCCTCTCTTTGTCTCCGGCTACAAAAATGAAACCCAGGTTATTTGTACGGTCATCAGCCATGACTTGGAGAATGATCCGGATATCGTCTCGTTAGTGGGCGCATCGGCAGCCTTGACCATCTCGGGCCTGCCTTTCTTGGGACCCATCGGTGGCGCGCGGGTCGGCTATAAGGATGGTGACTACATCTTGAACCCGGCCATGGACGACATGGCGGACTCAGATCTGGACCTGGTGGTTGCCGGTACGCAGCAGGGCGTTTTGATGGTGGAATCTGAGGCTTCTGAGCTGTCGGAAGACGTGATGCTGGGCGCCGTAAATTTCGGGCACGAGCAAATGCAGCCGGTCATTGATGCCATTATTCGCTTGGCCGAGCGCTGTGCCAAGGAACCGCGGGAGTTGGCGCCCCCGTCTCCAGAACTCGAAGAATTGCGCGGCAAGTTGGTCGCCGGCGGCGTCGAAGACGCCCTGCGGACCGCTTATCAAGAAGCCGACAAGGTGGAGCGCCAAACAAAACTGGCGGCGGCCCGTCAATCGGCCGTTGAGGACCTGGAGGAAGACGAGGCGGCCATGGCCGGGGGGCTTTTCAAGTCCTTAGAAAGCGACATTGTCCGCGGCAATATCCTGAAAACGGGTCAGCGTATCGATGGACGCAGCACGGTCGACATTCGGCCTATCGTTTGTGAGGTGGGCGTATTGCCCTTGACCCATGGATCTGCCCTTTTCACACGGGGCGAAACACAGGCCTTGGTCACCACCACACTGGGCACCGGCCAAGACGAACAAATCATCGATTCTCTGGAAGGTAGCTACCGGGAACATTTCATGCTGCATTACAATTTCCCGCCCTATTCGGTGGGTGAATGTAATTTCCGCATGGGCCCCGGCCGCCGGGAAATCGGTCACGGCAAGCTGGCATGGCGGGCGGTTCGCCCTCTGCTGCCGGAAAAGGAAAGCTTCCCCTATACCATGCGGGTGGTTTCCGAGATTACCGAGTCCAACGGGTCGTCTTCCATGGCGACGGTTTGCGGGTCTTCTTTGGCCCTCATGGATGCGGGTGTTCCCTTGAAATCGCCGGTTGCCGGTATCGCCATGGGGTTGATCAAGGATGGGGACGAATTCGCCGTTCTGTCCGATATTTTGGGCGACGAGGATCATCTGGGTGACATGGACTTCAAGGTCGCCGGTACCGAGGATGGCATCACCTCCCTGCAGATGGACATCAAGATTACCTCTATCACCCGCGAGATCATGGAAATCGCCCTGCGGCAGGCCCGCGACGGTCGTTTGCATATCTTGGGTGAGATGAGCCGTGCGCTCACCAACGCGCGCCAAGATGTGAGTGCCCATGCCCCGCGTATCACCGTCATCAACGTTCCCAAGGATAAAATCCGCGAGGTGATCGGCACCGGCGGCAAGGTAATTCGGGAAATCACCGAGACCACGGGTGCCAAGATTGACATCGAGGATGATGGCACCATCAAGGTGGCCGCCGTCGATCAAGAGCAGTCCGATGCGGCTATCAACTGGATCCGTTCTATTACCGCCGAGCCTGAGGTCGGTGTGATTTATGATGGCAAGGTGGTCAAGGTCGTTGACTTCGGCGCCTTTGTAAACTTCATGGGCGCCCGCGATGGCCTGGTCCATATTTCCGAGTTGGCACCGCGCCGCGTGGCGACCGTCGATGAGGTGGTCAAGGAAGGCGATCAGGTCAAGGTCAAGTGCATTGGCCTGGACCGGGGCAAGGTCAAGCTTTCCATGAAGCGGGTCGATCAGGAAACCGGTGAAGACCTGGAGGCGGCGGCTGAATAGAGCCGACCTCACCAACTATTGTCACGGGCCTACAGTCCGGAATTGACAAGGGGCAAATGGCCGGGTTATCCGGCCATTTGTTTTTTTTGTCAGGGAATCCTTCAGCATGTCTCAACTGGTTTTGCCAAGCGTCATGGGGCATCGGGGCGCGGCGGCGCTGGCGCCGGAAAACACGTTGATTTCAATGCGAACCGCGGCCGATCAAGGGGCTGAATGGATCGAGTTTGACGTCATGCTGACAGGCGATGATGTCCCGGTCATGTTTCATGATGATAAGCTCGAGCGAACCACGGGCCAGGCTGGGCTGATGGCGGAAACCTCTTTTGAAGCAACCCGCGGGCTGGACGCTGGGGCGTGGTTTGGGGCCGATTTTGCGGGCGAGCCCCTTCCCTCCCTGCGCGATGCGGTGTCATTGCTCCAATCGCTCAAGGTGCGCGCGAACATCGAGATCAAACCCTCCGCCGGTCGGGAAGAGATCACCGGCGAAGCGGTCATGAAGTGTTTGACCGAGATTTGGCCGTCTGATGTTGAGCCACCCTTGATCAGCAGTTTCAAGCCCGCTTGCCTAGAGGCCGCGCAAGAATGGGCACCTGATTGGCCGCGCAGCCTCTTGGTACTCGCCATAGAGGACGACTGGCATGAGATCATGCAACGCTATGGGTGCCTGGGCCTGCATTGTCATTGGGAAAGGCTGCAAAGGGGCCAAATCGACCCAGTCAAAGACGCCGGATACGTCACCGCCTGCTTTACGGTCAACGAACCTGCAGAAGCGGTTAAGCTCTGGGAATGGGGCGTGGATTGTATGATCAGCGATGATCCGGCCAGGATCCTAGCCGCGCTGAGGAGCCGTTAGCCGTCCTTGCGCATGCGACGGGGCGAGGGAATGCCCACGACGCTATAGCCACAGTCCACATGATGAACCTCGCCAGTCACACCCATGGACAGGTCCGAGGTCAAATAAAGGCCGGCCTTCCCTACTTCATCAAGCATGACATTGCGATTCAGGGGGGCATGATCCCTGGTCCAACCGAAAACAAACCGTGCATCGCTAATGGCCGAGCCCGCCAGGGTTCGCATGGGACCCGCCGAGATCGCATTGACCCGAACGCCCTGATCCCCCAGGTCGACCGCGAGGTAGCGAACCGAGGCCTCCAAGGCCGCTTTGGCCACGCCCATCACGTTATAGTTGGGTGTCACCTTTTCCGCGCCCAGATAGGAGAGGGTTAGCAAAGCGCCCCCATCCTGCATCAGCGGGGCGGCAGACCGGGCCACCGCCGTAAAGGAGTAACAAGAGATCGCCATGGTGCGGCTAAAGTTGCTCCGTGAGGTGTCCAGATAGAGGCCACGTAATTCCTCTTTGTCCGAATAAGCGATCGCGTGCACGACAAAATCCAGTTTGCCCCAGCGCTCGCCCACCTCGTCAAAAACCCCCTGGATGGCCTCATCGGAATCTACATCGCAGGGCAGCAGGATGTCCGAGCCCAAAGAAGCCGCCAGGGGTTTGACCCTGCGCTCAAAAGCGCTTCCCTGATAGGTGAAGGCGAGTTCGGCCCCTTGACTGTGCAAGCTTTTGGCAATTCCCCAAGCAATGGAATGATCGTTGGCCACGCCCATAATAAGGCCACGTTTTCCGGTCATCAGGCCTGAGGATGGTGACGACACAGGCTCACTCACTGTTCGAAGCGTTGGAAAACCAAGGAAGCGTTGGTGCCGCCGAAGCCAAAGCTATTGGACATCACGCAATTCAGGCGCTGATTATCGACGTTTTCTCGCACGATGGGCATCCCCTCCGCCTCGGGGTCCAGGTTGTCGATGTTGGCCGAGCCCACGACAAAGTCGTTGTTCATCATCAGCAAGGTATAGATGGCCTCATGGACGCCGGTTGCCCCTTGGGAATGTCCCGTAAGGGATTTGGTGGAGGAAACCATGGGCATATCGGCCCCGAAGGTTTCCTTGATGGCTTGAACTTCCACGATGTCGCCGGCTGGAGTCGATGTGCCGTGGGCATTGATGTAGTCCACCGGGGTGTTGCCCAGACCTTGAGTGGCCAAGCGCATGCAGCGTGCCGCGCCCTCGCCGGAGGGTGCCACCATGTCGGCGCCATCGGAAGTGGCGGCATAACCGGCTACCTCGCCGTAAATTTTCGCACCCCGTGCTAGAGCATGATCCAGGTCTTCCAACACCACCACGCCACCGCCACCGGCGATGACAAAACCGTCCCGATCCACGTCATAGGCCCGCGAGGCCCGTGTCGGGGTGTCGTTGTACTTGGACGAAAGGGCGCCCATGGCGTCGAACAGAACGGTTAGGGTCCAGTGCAGTTCTTCGCCGCCGCCGGCGAAGACGATGTCTTGCTTGCCCATCTGAATCAGTTCCGCACCGTTGCCGATACAATGGGCCGAGGTGGAGCAAGCAGAGGAAATAGAATAGCTCAAGCCTTTGATTTTAAAGGCAGTTCCCATATTCGCCGAATTGGTCGATGACATGCAGCGGGGCACCATATAGGGCCCTATCCGCTTGGGGCCGCGATTGCGCGCCACGTCGGCGGCCTCAACCTGATTGGAGGTCGAGGGGCCGCCCGAGCCCATCACCAGTCCGGTGCGCTCGTTAGAGACCTGATCAGCGCCAAGACCCGCATCAGTGATGGCCTCTTGCATGGCCACATAGTTGTAAGCCGAGCCGTCACCCATAAAGCGACGCACTTTGCGGTCGATATGATCGTCCAAATCAATGTTTAAGGAGCCATGGATGTGGCTTCGAAAACCCATCTCCGCATAGGTCGGGCAGAATTCAATGCCACTCTGCGCGGCCCTTAGCGCATTCAGCACTTCGGGCTTGTTGTTCCCAATGCTGGAAACAATGCCCATGCCTGTCACGACAACACGACGCATCTATTTCACCGTTACGCCGACTCGGCGGCGGGGCTAAAGAGCCCCACTTTCAAATCTTTGGCTTCGTAAATTACTTGATCGTCCGCCTTCATGATGCCATCGGCGATGCCTAAGACCAGTTTGGTCATCATCACTCTCTTGATGTCCAACTGATAAATCACCTTTTTCACATCAGGCGTGACCATTCCTTTCAACTTAACTTCGCCCACACCCAGGGCGCGGCCCTTGCCGGGCGCGCCAAGCCAGCCCAGAAAAAAGCCGACCAATTGCCAAAGAGCATCCAAACCCAGGCAACCCGGCATGACCGGATCTCCTTCGAAATGGCAGGCAAAGAACCAAATATCGGGCTTAATATCGAATTCAGCGATGATCTCACCCTTGCCGCCCGTACCGCCGCTGTCGTTGATCTGGGCAATCCGGTCGAACATCAGCATGGGAGGAAGAGGCAACTGCGCGTTACCGGGGCCAAAAAGCTCTCCATGCCCGCATTTGATGAGCTCTTGATAGCTGAAGCTGTTTTGTCGCACTGTCAGATGACCCATTCACTTGCCGCAGTTTTATACTCACTTGGCCAACGGCACCTTAAAATCAAGCCCTCGACCACCATTGCCCCGACTGATCTTACGTCACGGAGATCTTACGTAACAGAGATCTTACGTCACAAGTCGGCGCATGGCATCCGTTTCCAGCCCCACGTCCCATCCTGCGATGAATTCAATAGGCGGCGGACTATAACACAGCCCAGGCTTAGGCAAAGAATCATCACACTCATTCGAGAGGTAAAATGTAAATTTTAGCCGGGTTTTGCGACAGATGGCACACTCTCGGCGACTTGATAGAATATTTGCACCTTATGATTGATAAATGTACTCCAGCTTCTGTGACAAACTATTGAAACTTATATCAAACGACTCATATTATGGGGCAAGAGGAGAAAAATTCGGCTATGACCCGTCGATATGGAACCATAATCAATCGCCTAAGAGAAGCGGGGCTCCGGCCCACTCGTCAGCGAATGGCATTGGCCAAATTGTTGTTCGAGAACGGAAACAGGCACGTTTCGGCGGAACGTCTTCATAAGGAGGCTCTCTCCCGCCAGGTTCCTGTGTCTTTGGCGACCGTCTACAACAGCCTTCACCAGTTTACGGAGGCCGGCCTATTGCGGGAGGTCGTGGTGGAGGCGGGTCGTTCGTATTTCGATACGAATATGGCCAATCACCATCATTTTTTCCATGAAGATACGGGCGAATTGGAAGACATCACCGAGTGCAGTCTCCGTCTGGAGAGCTTGCCGCCGGCGCCTAAAGGATCCAAGGTGGCACGCGTTGACGTGATCATCCGGGTCGCCGCATCATGAAGAAAGACGACTGACCGAGTGTTACAGATTGGAAATGTTCTAATCTATTGACTTGGCCATAAGGGTGTATAACTTACCAAATTAAGGTCAGAAAGTTGAGTTAAGGATCGGCTGATCATTTGGTCATTGCTACCCTTTTGGCCAAAAACACTGAATGTGCGGAGTGCGTCCGGGTAAGGATCCGGGCTTAAGGTTTTTGATTCGTGTGAAAGACGGATCGAAACTGTATTCTAAACGAGGCGAGGGCCAGTCCATGTCATTGAAAGACTCAAAAACTGGAGCGAACTTGAAAGCTGCTTTCGCGGGGGAAAGCCAAGCCAACCGTCGCTACCTTTATTTTGCTCAAAAGGCCGATATCGAAGGGTACAATGACGTTGCTGCCGTTTTCCGCTCCACCGCGGAGGGCGAAACAGGGCATGCGCACGGCCATCTGCAGTATTTGGAAGAGGTCGGCGATCCTACGACCGGTGAGCCTATCGGTGACACCACGCTCAATCTAAAGGCAGCTATTGCCGGTGAAATTCACGAGTATACGGACATGTATCCCGGTATGGCCCGTACCGCTCGTGAAGAAGGCTTCGACGAGATCGCCGATTGGTTCGAGACCTTGGCCAAGGCGGAAAAAAGCCACGCCGGCCGCTTTCAAAAGGCCTTGGATGCCCTTTAAAATTTAACGTGACGGATCGCGACGAGGCATCTGTAAGGGCCCAATTGGCCCGATAAATTGATGCCTCGTTGGTTCGCATGTCGCCATCCAACTATCCCGAACCGATCGCAACGGAAGGTTCGCCGGTTTGCGCCCGCGTTGGCAAATTGGGCCAGCGATACAAAAAACACCATGACCCGTCCACTGATGGAAAGGGTGGCAGGCATCGACAAGCAATCGGTTCTGCCTAAATTCCATGGGAAAACCTTTGCCGTGCGGGCGCGACGAGATTGAGTCACTCCCAATGAAGACGCACCGGCCTATGGCCGCATGGCGGTGCTGTATGCTACCTGTTTCGCCAACTACAATAGTCCAAACAGCGGCGAGGCGTCCCGGGGCTTCCCGGGGCGTCTTGGCTAAGAACGCAGTAGAGATCGAAGGGGTGTATCCCTCCAATTGCGGCATGCTCCGGTTCGAGTGGGGCGATCTGCAAAAGGTGGCCACGGCGGCCGAAGCGGGCTCCAATAAATCCGGTGGAACCGCCTTTCTCGTAACGGAATGTCGCCTTGTAGGCGAGCACCTGTTGCAGGGCCTTGGGCGTTTGTCCATGGAAAACAAGCCAAGATTGAGCGTGCCCGTCACCCCATTGAATTGTTTGCCAAGTCATATGTCCTCATGGATTGATGGGCAGACGCCAAGCCAGGTGGCCAGCTTTGGAGAAGATCCAGTTTTGGAGAACATGATGCCGGGAAAACATGAAATCACCCGCGAGGATATTATGGCGCTGCCGGCCTATGAGGCCGACCGCAAACAAATTAAGGCGGATATCATTGCCAAAAAGAAATTCCGTCGCCATGAGGTGGGGCCAGTTTGTTGCTTTTATTTCGAAAACTACGACACCATGTGGCTGCAGGTTCAAGAGATGCTCTTTATCGAGCGGGGCGGCGATGCGCAAATCGACGACGAACTATCGGCCTACAATCCCCTCATTCCCAAGGGTACGGAGTTGATCGCCACGGTGATGTTCGAGATCGATGAGCCGGTTCGGCGGGACCGCTTTTTATCCAAATTGGGTGGAGTAGAGGAAACCGCCTTTATCCGGTTTGGTGGCCACCAAGTGCGTGGCATTCCCGAAGCAGACCTGGACCGCACCAATGTCGACGGTAAGGCTTCCTCGGTGCAATTCCTGCATTTTCCTTTTACGCTTGAGCAAATTGACGCCTTCAAGGAACCGGGCCAGCAGATCGTTATCGGTTTTGACCATCCGTCATATGGCCATATGTCGGTGGTGAGCGAGGAAACCAGAGTAGCCTTAAGCAAAGACTTCGACTAGATTCAGACAAGAGCTCTACTCAAGCTTCTCACTGGCGTAGGCGCCGAAAAACTCGCCGTTTTGCAGCCAACCCTTATGGCCCCTGATCTTGATGCGGCACCAACCTTCCGTGCACTCCAGCAACTTGCCAATGACGCCCGGCTCCAACATGGCAAGGCCCGGTGAGTCCTCGGTGGGGGAGAGGCGAAGAAGTTGCTGATTGCCGGTGATCATGAGGGTGCGCTTGCCCTGCAGCATGGATTGATGAACCCAACCCAGGGACCCTTGCCAGTCCTTGATGTGCCGCCAGGTCTCAAACTCGTCGATAATCTCCACCGGCAAGCCCCGTCGTTTGTAGACCCAGTCGATGGGGTAGCGGGAGCCGGGTCCCGTTCGAAGATTCACTTCCGAGGCCCGAAAGCTCACAAAACGCGGTAGGGGCAAGCCCGTCCGTCCCGGCCGCTCCTTTAGTAGGACCTCTGATGGCTGGGCTTCACCCTCTTGGGCGTGCAGGCCCGCGTCAAAGGCCGAGATTGGCACAGCCAATGTCGCCCCAAAAAAGGTTGCAAGGACGCGACCCCAAAATGGGCGCTTCAACTCGACTTTTTGTCTCTTGGGCTTGCAGAAGAGCATCGACTTCAAATCTGTGTCCGCCTTAGGGACCGTGCAACCGTCAAATCGGCCGAATCGAACGACTCGGATCTTTGAGGGATTTAAATCCATGCCGCCCCTCTGGACAAGCCCGCCGTGGTCCTGCTATGGCAAGCATCGAATTTCCGCCGGATCGGCTAGCCACTTGGCCCCGTCGCGGCGGCCTCCAAGATTGTCGCCCCAGGACCATTACGCCAGCACTATTGGATTGAGCTCTATGACCCAAAGCAAACCTCGCGTGATCGTAACGCGCCGGCTTCCGGATGTGATCGAAACCCGCATGATGGAACTTTTCGATTGCAAGCTGAATATCGACGACAAGCCCATGAGCCAAAACGAGCTGATCCAGGCGGTCAAAGAAGCTGACATCTTGGTTCCAACCTTGACCGACCGTATCGATGCCGGGCTGTTATCCCAGGCGGGGGAGCAGTTGCGGCTCATTGCCTCATTCGGGACGGGCGTTGACCACATTGATCTGAAAACCGCGCGCCAGAGAGGGATCACCGTCACCAACACGCCCGGCGTCCTGACCGAGGATACGGCCGATATGACCATGGCCCTCATGCTGGCCGTGCCGCGGCGGCTGTCAGAGGGTGAGCGGCTGGTGCGTCAGGGCGATTGGGTGGGTTGGAGCCCCACCGGCATGCTGGGTCGCCGGGTCAATGGCAAGCGTCTGGGCATCATTGGCATGGGCCGCATCGGCCAGGCTGTTGCGCGGCGGGCCCGTGGTTTCGGACTTTCGATCCACTATCACAACCGCCGGCGGCTCCATCCCGATGTGGAGCAGGAGTTGGAGGCGACCTATTGGGAAAGCCTGGATCAGATGCTTTCGCGCATGGACATCATCTCGGTCAATTGCCCCCATACCCCCGCTACCTTCCATCTGTTGTCGACGCGCCGCCTGAGATTGCTGAGCGAAAACGCCTATATCGTGAATACTAGCCGGGGCGAGGTAATCGACGAGAATGCTTTAGCCCGGATGCTTGAGGCCAACGAGATCGCCGGTGCCGGCCTTGATGTTTTCGAGCACGAACCGGCCATAAACCCCAAGCTGCTGAAACTGGATAATGTGGTGCTTTTGCCCCATATCGGCTCGGCCACCATCGAAGGACGGATCGCCATGGGGGAAAAAGTCATCATCTCGATTAAGACCTTCGTGGACGGCCATACGCCGCCTGACCGAGTTTTGGAGACGATGTTTTAGAGCCGTGCCCCTGGAACCATTCCTATTTTCTCGGAAACATCACGACCGTTCGCGACGAATTATGAAGGTCTCGTCGTTGAACCAAAGCCCGCCGTGGCGGGCTAAAACCGCGCGGGTGGCCTCCAGATAGCCTTTGTGGGCCATGGCATCGGCCAGGCGGTCGTCTTCGATCTGGGCCACATAAACCGCTGCGTTCCAGGCCGCCAGCAAGGTCGAGGTGCCGATGGAGCTGCCCACCTCGCTGGGCAGGGTGTGCAGATGATAGCGGAAAAGGGAGTCCGCATCCGATAGCTCGTAGTAGGCCAGGTTTTTGTCCTCAGGCTCGTTGAGCCAGGCCCTCGCGGCCGCGATCAGCTCGTGCCGGTCAGTCTTGAATGGCAGGGATCCCGGCCAAATGGCGTCGATGATTTCCATACCTGGATCGCGCCCATAGGACTGGACGGTGATCAACTGTCCGCCCGGCGCCAGGGCGCGGGCCAAGGGCCCAATCACATTACGCACCTTAAAGTCGGCGGGCATGCGCGAGCGATAGGGCTGGGAAGCAGCGATCAGGTCATAGCCCTGATCGTAGCCGTCTTGCCCCGGCAACACGGAATTCAAGATAAAGTGCCGGTCCCGACGGTAGAGGACCAGAACCGCAGGGTGATCGTAGAGGGGATTGCCCGTGGTCTTTGACCGGCGCACCTGCCAATGATCCGCCAGGAAAGGGCGCAGCTCGCGAATTTGGTGGCCGAAGTCATGGCTGCTATGACCGTCCAAGGCTACGGTTTTCCAAGCTAGCTGCTCAGCGGCCTTTTCCGAGTTGGGCCTCAGTTTTGGCGCCTCGCTGTAATAAAGGTTGGTCAGCACCACGACCATCTCGGGATGTTCATGGAAGCGGTCGGGCAGCTTCTCCAGGGTGATGCGTACATCCTCCATGGAGATTTCCTTGCCCACCACCAAAAAAGGCACATTGGGAAAGCGCCCATGCAAATCCCGAAGCAGGTGGCACAATACCGTGCCGTCGCCGACACCAGCATCGAAGATGCGCAGGGCCGAGCCGCTAGGCTCCAAGAAATTCATGTTCCGCCCGATGGTTGCCGCCACCTCCTCCTTTTCCGAGCAGGTGTTCACAAACATCAGGTATTTTTCCCGATTGTCGAAAAACCGAAAGGCAGCAGACCCAAGGTCGCCGGCCGGAGAACCGTTTGCATCTGATTTGCTCATGGGCGGAATGTCCGGGAGATTGAGGCAAGTACGGGAAAGATCATGGGCACTACCCGCTAAGGCAACTGGCACTTTGGTAAGCTTCGGGACGCAATGCCCGGATCGAGGCTTGCGGCCCGCAGAGGACGCAGCCCGGGTCAGGTTTGACCTTAATTTTGTGGAACCCCCCCGCCAGGGCGTCAAAAAGAATCAATTGCCCCGAAAGGCTATCGCCGATGCTCAAGATCTCCTTTATCACTTCGTTGGCCTGCAAGGAGCCCATGACGCCGGCCAGGGCACCCATCACACCCACATCGGCACAGCTATCCTTGCCGTCCGCGGGTTGGCCGCCGAACAAGCAGCGATAACAAGGAGAATCGTCCTCTCCTCGGCGTTCATGAGGCTTAAAGGTCGATAGCTGGCCGTCAAACCGCAGAATCGCGGCGCTAACCAAGGTCTTGCCCGCCATGAAACAGGCATCATTGACCAGGTAGCGCGTCGCAAAATTATCCGACCCGTCGGCAACGATATCAAAGCCCTCAATCACCGTGAGCGCGTTTTCGGTGGTTAGGCGCTCTTGATAGCCGCTGAGCTTAACCTCCGGATTCACCTCGGCGAGGCGACGCCTCGCACTTTCAACTTTGGCCAGGCCGATGTGGGAGGTGTCGTGCAACACCTGACGCTGCAGATTGGAAAGGTCGACGGTGTCATCGTCGATAACACCCAGGTGCCCCACGCCCGCTGCTGCCAGGTACAAGAGCAAGGGCGAGCCCAAACCGCCAGCGCCGATCACCAGAACCGAAGACTTCAACAGCTTGGCCTGGCCTTCTTCACCCACCTCGGGCAGTACCAAGTGGCGGGCGTAGCGGTCTATCTGGTCATCGGCAAAGTCCATGTTAATTTCCTAGTACAGAATCACGACCGTCAAAAGGAACTATGCTGGCGCCGATCATAAGCCCTCAAAAAGATCCGTACTCAGATATCGCTCGGCGAAGGATGGCAAGATGGTGACGATCAGTTTGCCGGCCATGTCGGGACGGCTGCCGATTTCCAGCGCGGCGGCCAGTGCGGCACCTGAAGAGATGCCAATGGGGAGGCCGTCCATGGCGGCGGCTTGCTGAGCCGTCTTAAAAGCCGTTTCGTTGCCGATGCGCAAAACCTCGTCGATGAGGCTGGTATCCAAATTCCCCGGAATGAAGCCGGCGCCGATGCCTTGGATTTTGTGAGGGCCCGGCGGCCCGCCAGAGATGACCGGACTGTCCTCCGGCTCCACGGCGATAACCCTTACCGAAGGCTTTTTTTCTTTCAAGGCCCGGCCGACGCCGGTCAAGGTTCCGCCGGTGCCCACCGAGGCGACAAAGACATCCACGCGGCCGTCGGTATCCTCCCAGATTTCCTTGGCCGTGGTGGTGGCGTGGGCTTGCGGGTTAGCCGGGTTGCTGAATTGTTGGGGAATAACCGCATTAGGTAGGGCTGTGGCCAAAGCTTCCGCCTTTGCGACCGCGCCGTTCATGCCCTTGGATCCTTCGGTCAAGACTAGTTCCGCTCCCAGGAGGCGCAGCATTTTGCGGCGCTCCATGGACATGGTCTCGGGCATTGTCAGGATCAGACGGTAACCCTTGGCGGCGCAGACAAAGGCCAAGGCAATGCCTGTGTTGCCGCTGGTGGGCTCCACAATGACGCCGCCGGGGGCCAGGCGTCCGCTGCGCTCCATGTCCTCGATCATGGACAAGCCGATGCGGTCTTTAACGGAAGAAAGAGGATTAAAAAATTCGCATTTACCGGCAATTTCCGCCACGCAGCCCCGCGCCTCGGCCACTTTGTTGACCCGGATAAGAGGAGTCGCGCCGATGGTCTGCAAGATATCGTCGTAGACCCGGCCCCTGAATTCACAGTTTCGACGGGACGCGCCTTCTTCCTGTGACTCAAAAGGGGCTGTCATATAATAAAGTCCGAGACCTGTGCAGCTTCGCTGCCGATACCTTGGTTCCTGGCCGATTCGCAAAGCTGTTCGACGGTCAAGTTATCCAACTTGGCCATGATATCGAGCTGCATTTCGATCCAAATGGGCCGCACTACCTTGACGCCGATCTCAGATCCGTCCGGTTCATTGGCTGGGTCGCTCGCTCCTTCGAGTTGTCGTACGATTCGCACGATTTCGCCCAGGGAAATACGACGCTTTTCCCGGGCCAGTCGATAGCCGCCCTTGGGGCCACGCTGACCGGCTAGGATGCGATGGTGAACCAGGTGTTGAAGCACCTGCTCGAGATAGCGTCTTGGGATCCCTTGGCGCCGGGAAATATCCACTGAGCGAACCGGCTCCGTACCGCCGTGATAGGCGATGTCGACAACAGCCTCGATTGCAAAAAGCAGTTTTTTGGACAGGCGCAACATCGTCGCTTAGGCCCCTGTCTTGGCAGGCTGCTCACCAGCCCCTATGCCCGTGGAGCCAAAGCCGCCGGTGCCGCGTTGGCTTTCTTTCAGCTCCTCCACCTCTTGCCAGTTCGTTTGACTATAGGGTGCAATGATCATTTGGGCGATGCGGCTGCCCCGGGTCACCGTAAAGGGCTCATGCCCCAAATTGATTAAGATAACGCCGACCTCGCCGCGGTAGTCCGCATCAATAGTGCCTGGTGCATTCAAAACGGTGACACCATTCTTTAGTGCCAACCCGGATCGGGGCCGCACTTGGGCTTCCGTGCCGGCGGGCAGGGCGATGGCTAGTCCGGTGGGAATGAGGCCCCGCTCTCCCGGCTGTAAGACCACGTCCTCGGTGACGGCGGCGCATAGATCCAAGCCGGCACTGTCGGCAGTGGCATAGGCGGGCAAATCCAAATCCCGTCCGTGGGGCAATCTTTGAACGGGAATGGAAAGCGGCATAGTTGTCGAACTCCGTCTAACGTTATGGATCAGGTAGGTTTGTTCGCGGCGGCGTTAAAAAATTGGACGACCTGATCGGCCAGCCGTTGGGCAACCGCGACCTTCGACATCCGAGGCCAATCATCGGTGCCGTCGGCGTGAATAAAGTGGATGCTGTTTTCCGACCCTCCGAAGGTTTCGCTGCCCGTGGAAACGTCATTGGCCAAGATCCAGTCGCATCCCTTTTTGGCCCGCTTGTCGAGCGCTTGCTCGACGACCCGCTCGGTTTCAGCGGCAAAGCCGACCACCAGGGTCGGGCGCTGGGTCTCGTGGCGGGAAAGGTTGATCAGAATATCTGGGTTGGCGGTAAGCGCTAAGGAAGGGACAGACTTTTCGCCCTTTTTGAGCTTTTGGTTCGCGGCCGAGGCGACGCGCCAATCCGCCACGGCGGCGGCGCAGACCGCCACATCCACCGGCAGGCTTTCCAAGCAAGCCTGGTTCATTTCTTCTGCGGATTGGATGTGGTTCACGTGCACGCCGATGGGATCCGGCAAAGCCGTCGGGCCGGAGACCAAGATTGTCTCCGCACCGCGTTGAGCAAGGGCGGCGGCAATGGCGTGGCCCTGACGACCCGAAGACCGATTGGCAATATAGCGCACCGGATCGATTGGTTCATGGGTTGGTCCGGAGGTGACCAAGGCGCGCAATCCGGCCAAATCGTTTGTTGGACCAAGCCGGGCGATGATGGCGGTGACAATCTCCTCCGGTTCGGCCAAGCGACCCGGCCCGAATTCGCCACAAGCCATCGGTCCCTCACCGGGTCCTACAAAGGTCACGCCGTTATCGATTAAGGTCTTGATATTTGCCTGAGTGGCCGGATGCAGCCACATGCGCAGGTTCATGGCCGGGGCGGCCAGAATGGCTTTGTCCGTGGCCAACAGGGCGGTTGAAGCCAAATCATCGGCCAACCCATGGGCCATCTTTGCAAGCAAATCGGCGCTCGCCGGCGCCACCACCAAAAGGTCCGCCTCCCGCGATAACTCTATGTGCCCCATCTCCGCTTCATCGGTCAGGGAAAAGAGGTCTTGATAGACCTTGTCCTCGCTAAGGGCGGAAAGGGAAAGAGGAGTCACGAACTGGGCGCCGGCCTTGGTCAAGAGGCAACGGACAAGCGCGCCTTGTTCTTTCAAGCGGCGGATGACCTCCAGGGATTTATAGGCCGCGATGCCGCCGGAGACGATCAAAAGAATTCGTTTGCCCTGAAGCATCTTCCCCCAATCCGGCGGTAAAATGAGGCCTATTTATCAATTTCACAGATTTTTATGGGCAATTAAAATAAGGGCTAGAGGGAAGAAAAACAAGCACTTTGGGCCAAGAGCCTATGAATTGCCCGCTATATAGACGTAAAATTCAAGTTGTCAGGACGATCAAACCTAGGAGGGCAAGGCCAATCCAAAGGGCGATGACTTGCCAGCGGCCGGCGCGGTTATCCCGCAGCTTTTTCAATATCTCCGGATCGACCGGTAGGCCTTCGTGGGCCGCTTTTTGGATAACGGATTCTAAGTTGGCCAGGGTGTGGGGCAGCCGCTCAAGGGACGTCGCCAGCTGTTCCGCCCCTTCGCGCAATCGGGCATCGGGGCCGCGGTTTTCCCGGATCCAGTTCTCGATCAGGGGCTGAGCAAGGGTCCATATATTCAGATCGGGAGAAAGCTGGCGACTGATCCCTTCGGCCATCAGCATGTTTTTTTGCAAAAGCAGCAATTGCGGCTGCACCGGCATGTTGAAGGCCTCGGTGAGCTGAAGAAGTTGGGCCAGCAGCCGGGCAAAAGAAATGTCGCGTAAGGGCCGGCCGGCAATCGGATCACAGACGGCCCGCAAGGCCTGAGCGAAACTGGCCGGTGCCGGGCCCGGCGGCAGGAACCCCGCCTCGACGTGGACCTGCGCCAAGCGCTGATAGTCCCGTTGCAAGGTGGCGACCAGCATGTCGGCAAGATAGCGCCTTGTTCTTAAATCAAGCCTACCCATGATACCGAAATCAACGGCGATGATATGGCCTTCGGGATCTATGGACATGTTGCCCGGATGCTGGTCCCCATGGAAAAAACCGTCCCGGAATACCTGGTGAAAAAAGACTTCGGCAGCGGTGGTCAGCACCGCTGTCAGGTCGTGCCCTTGCTCTAAGAGTGCCTGGCGATCGTCGATGGGAATGCCGCTCAATCGCCCCATAGTCAAAACACGCTTGGATGAGCGGGTCCAATCAATAGCCGGCACGCGGTAGCTGGGATCATCAGCGAAGTTCTCAGCCAACTCCGTTGCGGCGGCCCCTTCCATCCGCAAATCCATTTCCAGGCGTACCGTGTCGGCGAAGAGCTGCACGACCTCTGTGGGTCTGAGGCGGCGCAGCTTGGGCTGGGTCCGCTCGGCCAGCTCGGCCAAGGAAAAGAAGAACGCCAGGTCCCTTTCGAAGTCCCTTTCAATGCCGGGGCGAAGGATCTTAACCGCGACTTCGTCACCCTCGCTGGTGATCGCCATGTGAACCTGAGCGATGGACGCGGCCGACACGGGTTTGTTTTCAAATGAGGCAAAAAGGTCGTGAATGGAGCAATCCAATTCAGACTCCAAGATCTCCCGCGCGTGCGCCGCGTCAAAGGGCGGTAAGCGGTCTTGCAGGTCGGAAAGATCTTTGGCCATCTCCTCGCCGATCAAATCCGCGCGGGTGGACAGCACTTGTCCAAATTTTACAAAACTGGGGCCCAGTTCGACCAAGGCCCGGGCCAATTTCTGGCCGGCGCGTCCGGCCACATTTCGCCGCGACAGGATCTGTGCCACCCACACCAGCCCCGGTGCCAGTTGACTATTCTGCAAGGGTGTCAGCGCATCGTGGCGGGCCAGGGTGCGCAGGATGCGGCAGAGTCGCCAAAGGGTTCTAAGGGACTGGGTCATGACTCGGCGGTTACAAAATCGATGGCGTTAACGTTGGCATTTGGACGCTATACCCTCCAGCCCGAATGAAGGGCTGCGATACCGCCGGAGAGATTTTGATAGCGCACCCCGGCGAATCCAGCCGCCTTCATCATTTCCGCCAGTTCTTCTTGAGGCGGAAAGCGGCGGATAGACTCGGCGAGATAGCGATAGGCCTCCTCGTCGCCGGCGATTATCTTGCCCAGGGCGGGAAGGGCATTGAAGGAATAGAGGTCATAAAGCTCCTTAAGAAGGGGAAGTACCACATGACTAAATTCCAAGCACACAAAACGGCCGCCCGGTCGCAACGCCCTATGCGCCTCGCGTAAGGCTTGGTCGATGTGTGTTACATTTCGCAACCCAAAGGCAATGCTATAGGCCTCCACTGATCGGTTTGGCAGGGGGAGTGCCTGTGCATCGCCACAGACCCAAGATAGCCCACGCAGATGTCCCCGATCGATGCTTCGGCTGCGGCCGACCTGTAACATGTCTTCGGTCAAGTCACAGATAATGACCTGTCCTGTCGGTTGGTTCTCGGCCTTGCTTTGGCGCTCGCTGGACTTTTCTGCAAGGCGACCCAAGGCGCGAAAGGCAATGTCACCGGTGCCGCCGGCCACATCCAGCAAGGTCTGACCGGGTTGCGGATCCAGCAGGTCCAGCATGGCATTTTTCCAAAGTCGGTGAATACCGCCCGACATTAAATCATTCATTATGTCGTATTTGCCGGCCACGGATTCAAAGACGCCTCGGACCAAAGAGGCCTTTTCACCAGGCGCCACTTCCCGATAGCCGAAATGGGTTTGTTGCGCGCCGCTCTCAGTGCCGCCGAGACCGGCTTGGGTTTGACTTGATTCCCTTGTCATGGCCGAGAAGATAACCTGCCGTTCTGTCAGAAGCCAAGCATCACCTTCGCTGAACTAAATCATGTGTCTTTGAAATTCTTCTTGTGGATCGGCCGCTTCGCAGCCAGCTTTGGAGTATCTTTTCTGGCCCACCTTGGTGAGGATCCCTTTAATGCCTGAATTGCCGGAAGTGGAGACGGTGGTCCGCGGTTTGCGTCCCAAGCTGGAGGGGCGTCGGCTCGCTCAGGTTCTGCAGCGGAGGGATCATTTACGCTTTCCCCTGCCAGACGAATTTGTTGCACGCCTAGAAGGCCAGGGAGTCACTCATATTACACGGCGTGCCAAGTACATGCTTATCCACCTGTCCGGTGGTGAGGTTTTGCTGTGCCATCTGGGCATGTCGGGCCGCATGATCATTGTTGAACAGGGGGCCAAGACTCCGCCTCCTTTGGACAAACATGATCATATCGTCTTCACCACCGATCAAGGCCACCAGATCCGCTTCAACGATGCCCGGCGGTTCGGCATGATGGACTTGGCCAAAAGCGATGATTTGGACCGCCACCCCCTGCTGAGCGGATTGGGACCCGAACCGCTCGGGAACGACTTTAATGGGCCAGCATTGGCGGCGGCTCTCAAAGGTAAGCGCAGCCCTATCAAGGCAGCCCTGTTGGATCAGCGGGTGGTTGCTGGTTTGGGAAACATCTATGTGTGCGAGGCGCTTTATTTTGCCGGCCTTTCGCCTCGACGGCAGGCTTATACGGTGCAGGGGCAAAGGGCCGAAAGACTGGCCCAGGCCGTACGGCAGGTTTTACAAAGGGCCATTGCGGCAGGGGGCTCCAGTTTAAGGGACTATGTCCAAGCGGATGGGGAGTTTGGCTATTTTCAGCATGATTGGGCGGTTTACGGGCGGGAGGGTTTGTCGTGCCCAACCTGCGCCCAATCCCCCGAGCCGGGTCATATAAAGCGCTTGGTCCAATCAGGCCGGTCAAGCTTCTTTTGCCCACGATGTCAGCGATAGTCTGGTGCACGTATCTGTCCGGTTCTTTAGGTTCATTGAGCGCCGAATTTTGGGTCGGCAGACCTTGATTTCCGCCCCTTTCGGCCCATTTGAGGAGTGATCATCGAATCCAGTTCGATGGCATAGCCGAGGGTGCTTGACGCCGCTTAATGTGGGGTCTATAACCCCGCCCTTCCGACACCACGATAGCAGTTGAGAACGAAAGATGGCTCACCATCAGTCCGCCAAAAAGCGGATCCGCCGTAACGGCCGCAGAACGACGATCAATCGGGCCCGCGTTGGCCGCATCCGGACCTATGTTAAATCCGTTGAGGCCGCGATCGCCAGTGGCGATCAGGACGGTGCTCGCGCTGCCCTTAAGCTGGCCCAACCGGAACTCCATCGGGGTGTTTCAAAAGGCGTTTTGCACCGGAACACAGCGGCACGGAAAATCTCTCGCCTGAGTGCTCGCGTGAAAGCGATGGTTTGATGTTTCTGCCAAGCTAACCACGGCAAGAAGTTTTTTTTGGCCGCGCCGATTTTTTTTTCGGCGCGGTTTTTATTGGCCAAAACGCGAATCTCGTGTGTTTCAAGGATGTGAAAAGTCTCCGGCGCAATTACTTAGGACAAGGTATTGCGATGCTGCTCAAAAGAGACCCAAGGCTCTTGCTTAACCAAAAAAATTAACCGTTCACTTTTCCTTCCGCTTGCCACTTACAGCCCGTGACGGTACATTAATGACCAAGGGCGCAGGCGCATTTTTCTAAGTAAAAACGGCGCAATTCTAAGTAAAAAATTGCAATCGCATGTTAATGCTGTGCAATAAATCTTTGTGCCTAATAAAGTTTTAGTTGGGAGCGTGGTTTTTACCATAATCGATTTCAGTTTTGCTCGGGGACTGGCCTTCCCGGGAGTCGGAGGGTGTGCTCCGACATCAATAACATTTTGTGGGGATTAGTGTAGTGATGTTGGGCACAAGCACAGCCAAGAGCAGGATAATTGCCGACAGCAAATCGTTCGGAAGGCAGAAGTTTAGCGGTAAAAATTTTAGTGAGGACTCCCCGATTTTGATGCTAGGGAATCTTACGCGGGGCTCTGCGTCGGCCTTGACCTCCGGAATGTCGGAGGTGGTGCGATGACTGATGACCGGGATTCCGTAATCATCGAGCAGTGGGCAAGGGTCCGTGGACGCCTTCGCGGCGATGTGGGAGAAGCGGCCTTTCGTTCCTGGCTCAAACCGCTTGTGCTCGTTGGCCTGCGTAATGGGCGCATGCGGCTGGCGGTGCCGACCCGTTTCATGCGGGACTGGGTTGCCAGCAACTATGCTGAAAAAATCACCGAAATTTGGTCGGACGAGCGAGATGCATTGCAGGGCGTCGAAATCGTCGTACAGCCCCCGGCACGGCCCGATCCTAAGCCCGGTCAGGCAGCGTCTGGTCAGGCTGCAACTGGTCAAGCGCCTTCCCTTGATAACGAAGTGAGTCCCCGTCCGAATGTCTATCGGTCCGCGGCTGCCGAGTCAGGATCCAGAGGATACGCGGGCAATGGCCGGCCGTCCTATAAGGCACCCTCTCCTAATCAGGAACGGGCCCTGAAGAAATCAGCAAGTGCCCGGCATCAGGTGTTGCGCCAACCGGGCGGCAACAAGAATGGCGAGAAGGAAACGGATGAAGGGCTTTTTCATGCCGATGCAAAAAGCGAGCCCTGCGATATTTCGGCTCCCTTGGACCCGCGCTTTACCTTTGAGAACTTTGTTGTCGGTCGATCCAACGAGCTGGCTTATGCCGCAGCCCGGCGCGTAGCCGAAGCGGCGAGCGTCCCCTTCAATCCCCTATTTCTTTACGGCGGGGTTGGGCTGGGCAAAACCCACCTGATGCATGCCATTGCCTGGCACATTCGCACCCGTCATCCGGATAAGAGAATCATCTATCTTTCGGCCGAAAAATTCATGTTCCAATTTGTGCGGGCCTTGCGCATCAAGGACACGGTGGCCTTTAAGGAACAGTTCCGCTCAGTCGATATTTTGATGATAGACGACTTGCAGTTCATCGGTGGCCGTGAAGCCACGCAGGAAGAGTTCTTCCACACCTTTAACGCCCTGGTCGATCAAAACCGTCAGGTGATCATCTCTGCAGATAAGAGTCCGTCTGATTTGGAAGGTGTTGAAGAGCGCATGCGCTCGCGCCTCGGTTGGGGACTAGTGGCCGACATTCATCCCACCACCTACGAGCTGCGGCTTGGTATTTTGCAAACCAAAGCGGAAAAGTTCGATCACGATGTTCCGGCCAAGGTTCTGGAATTCCTGGCCCATAAGATCACATCCAATGTCCGTGAGTTAGAAGGCGCCCTCAACCGGGTCATGGCCCACGGCACTTTGGTCGGACGTCCGATCACGTTGGAGAGCACCCAGGAGGTGCTGCACGATCTTTTGCGCGCCAATGATCGGCGGGTCACGATCGAGGAAATTCAAAAACGGGTATCGGAGCATTTCAATGTCCGCGTTGCGGATATGCATTCCTCGCGGCGAGCGCGGGCAGTGGCACGTCCCCGTCAGGTTGCCATGTACCTGTCCAAGCAACTGACCACTCGATCCCTGCCGGAGATCGGTCGAAAATTCGGTGGCCGAGACCATACGACGGTCATGCATGCCGTGAAAAAGGTTGAGGAATTGAAGGCCACCGACGCAAGTTTTGGCGAGGATGTGGAGCTGCTTCGGCGGATGTTGGAGGCTTAGTTCCCAAACGTCACCCTTCGAAGATTTTTTCTTTGATTTTGCGCTGCAAAAAGCCCTTGAAACGCGCTTATTGCTTACGTTTCGGCGGGGTCGTGCTATATATTAGTTCGGTCGCGCGGCACGGATTCCCATCGATGCGAATTTGTGCTAGGGCTGCGCCCTCATTATGGGGTGAGGAGTCTGGCTTGCCACTACTGTTACGAACTGAAAAGCG
The DNA here is from genome assembly GCA_039028695.1 of Pseudomonadota bacterium. Taxonomy (GTDB): domain Bacteria; phylum Pseudomonadota; class Alphaproteobacteria; order Kiloniellales; family Kiloniellaceae; genus JANQKX01. Next base: position 33,477 of record JBCCHN010000008.1, on the reverse strand, counting down.
AAACCTTTCATCATGCAGCTAACCATCGAACGCGCGGTACTTTTGAAGTCCTTGGCTCACGTGCAAAGCGTCGTTGAGCGGCGCAATACTATCCCCATTCTCTCGAATGTGCTGATCCAAGCCTTGGACGGTAAGCTGGCATTGATGGCAACCGATATGGATCTGACGATCACCGATGAAGTGGCGGCAGATATCAGCCAGGAAGGGGCCACCACAGCGCCCGCTCACACCTTCTATGACATCGTGCGCAAGCTGCCCGAGGGTTCCCAGATCGAGATTTCCGCTGGTGGTGAGGCGGGGCAGTTGTCCCTGCGGGCCGGCCGCTCCAATTTTACCCTCGCGACTCTGCCGAAGGAGGATTTTCCGTCCAGCGGTGACGAGGAGCTGCCCATGAGTTTCACCCTGCCGACGAACGAGATGAAGGGGCTGATCGACCGGACTCGCTTTGCGATTTCCAATGAAGAGACGCGCTATTACCTAAACGGCATTTATTTTCACGCTGCCGAGTCCGATGGCAACCAGATGGTGCGTGCAGTCGCCACTGACGGACACCGCTTGGCGCGGTTTGAGATGCCCTTGCCTGATGCAGCGGCGGGCATGCCCGGTGTGATCATTCCCCGCAAGGCGGTCGGTGAGTTGCGCAAGCTGATCGATGAAAGTGATGATGCGATCCAAATCGGACTGTCCGAGACCAAGATCAAATTCTCCTTTGATACCACCGTCCTAACATCGAAGCTGATTGACGGCACTTTTCCGGACTACCAAAGGGTGATCCCAACGGGTAATGACAAGGTTCTTGAGGTTGATTGCAAATCCTTTGCTGCCGCGGTGGATCGAGTTTCCACTATTTCAACTGAAAAAAGCCGGGCCGTTAAAATGTCTCTAGACGGCAACTTCATGACCTTGCTGGCAACCAACCCAGAGAGTGGCCGCGCCGTTGAGGAGATTGAGGTGGATTACAAAGGCCCAGCCATCGAGATCGGCTTCAATTCCCGCTATTTGTTGGACATTGCCAATCAGATTGAGGGGGATCGAGCGCAGATCACTATGGCGGATGCAGCCTCACCCACCGTCGTGCGTGAGGTGGATGACGGCCGTGCGCTTTACGTTTTGATGCCGATGCGTGTCTGAGGATTGTCTGGCCCGTCCGAACAATCCCCTTGGCGGTTGCTATGGAAACTAATGCCATTGCCGATCCGACGGTCCAGCAGGCGGACCAGCCGTCCGGCCGGGTATGGTTGTCCCGCCTGATGATTACCGATTTTCGATCTTACGATTTGGCGGAAGTCCATTGCGATCATCGCCCTGTGGTGCTGACTGGCCCGAACGGAGCGGGAAAAACCAATCTGCTGGAGGCCATATCATTGTTGGCACCCGGTCGCGGCCTTCGCCAAGTCAAGCTTTCTGACATCGCACGGCGAAATGCCGCCTGTGGAAAACCGGGTTCGGGGCCTTTTGCTTGGGCGGTTGCCGCGGATGTGGCAACGCCCACTGGGCCACGACGCTTGGGTACGGGATCTGAGGGCGGTGAGGATGGCCGTCGGGAACGTCGATTGATTCGCGTGGACGATGCACCTGCCCGTGGCCAACAGGCCTTTAGCGAAATCTTGAGTATCGTGTGGCTGACGCCCCAAATGGACGGCTTGTTGCGGGAAGGGGCATCTGGGCGGCGGCGTTTTCTGGATCGCCTGGTATTCGGCTTGGACCCAACCCATGCGAGCCGTGTGAGCGCCTATGAGCACAGTTTGCGCGAACGCGCCCGGCTATTGAAGTCAGGTAATCACGATGGAGATTGGTTGACCTCGTTAGAGGATTCCATGGCCCGCCATGGCGTGGCGATCGCAGCCGCGCGCCGGGACCTAATCTCTCGTCTGACCCACCTTGCCAATCATGAGGTGGGGCCTTTCCCTGGGGCCAATTTGGCCCTAAAATGTGAGGTCGTTGAGTGGCTTGATGAGCAGCCCGCATTGGTGGCGGAAGACCGCTTGCGCGAGAGGCTTGCCGTCGGACGTGGCCAGGATGAGGTGGTCGGTGGCGCCTCGGTCGGGTCCCATCGGAGTGATCTGGTGGTGCACCACCGGGCAAAGCAAATGCCGGCGCATCTCTGTTCGACAGGTGAGCAAAAAGCGCTGCTGATTGCCATAACACTGGCCTTTGCCCGCTTGTTGAGTCGGTCGCGCGGCGCTGCGCCTCTGTTGCTGTTGGACGAGGTCGTGGCCCATTTGGATGATGAGCGTCGGCGCGCCCTCTTCGAGGAAATCGTTGCCTTGGGTGTTCAAGCCTGGATGACGGGCACTGATGAGACCTTGTTTGCCGGCCTTGGCGAGCAAGCGCAATTTTTTCAAATTCGCGAGGCAAAGGTTGTGCCGACGCGGGCGGCTTCGGTTCAATAAGCCATGGGCATCTCCAGCTGGTACGTGGCTCTTATAGGATACCTGGGTGAAGTATGAGTGAAGCAAAAAAGCAACCATCCGCTGAGACGGATCAAGCGGGCGACGGTTACGACGCGGAGTCGATCAAAGTGCTGCGCGGCCTGGAAGCCGTGCGCAAGCGCCCGGGTATGTATATCGGTGATACCGACGATGGGTCGGGCCTCCACCACATGGTCTACGAAGTGGTTGATAATTCCATTGACGAGGCCTTGGCCGGCCACTGTGACACGGTTCAGGTCACGCTGAACGGCGATGGGTCGGTTACGGTGTCCGATAACGGCCGGGGTATTCCGGTCGACATCCATGCCGAAGAAGGCGTGTCCGCCGCCGAAGTGATCATGACCCAGCTGCACGCCGGCGGTAAGTTCGATCAAAACTCCTATAAAGTTTCCGGCGGCCTCCACGGGGTCGGTGTGTCCGTAGTAAACGCTTTGTCCGAGTGGTTGGATTTGACCATTTGGCGGGGCGGCAGAAAGCACACCATGCGGTTTCGCATGGGTGAGGCTGAGGGGCCTCTCCATGAGGTAGGAGACAGTGACGGTCGCACCGGGACGGAAATAACCTTCCTGCCGTCAGGTGACGTTTTCACCATGACGGAATATGACTACGCCACCTTGGAGCACCGCTTGCGTGAGCTGGCCTTTTTGAATTCGGGCGTGGGCCTGACCTTGCGGGACAGTCGCTCGGCGGAAGAAAAGCATGTGGACATGCACTACGAGGGGGGCTTGTCCGCTTACGTGGCTTATCTGGATCGCACCAAAAGTGCCCTTTTTGAGCCCGCGATCGTGATTGCCAGCGAGCGGGAGGGTATTAGTGTCGAGGCGGCCTTGCAGTGGACCGACAGCTATCACGAAACGGTTCTGTGCTTTACCAACAATATTCCCCAAAGGGACGGCGGTACGCATCTGGCGGGTTTTCGCGCTGCTCTCACCCGCCAAATCAATGCCTATGCGGTCTCCTCAGGCCTGGGCAAAAAGGAAAAAGTCACCCTGACCGGTGACGATGCCCGCGAAGGCTTGACGTGCGTACTCTCGGTAAAGGTTCCAGACCCCAAGTTCTCCAGCCAGACCAAGGACAAGTTGGTCTCCTCGGAGGTGCGGCCGATTGTGGAGAGTGTGATCAATGATCGTCTAGGCCAGTTCTTCGAAGAGCATCCTCAAGATGCGCGACGGGTTGTCGGCAAGGCAGTTGAGGCTGCCGCGGCGCGGGAAGCCGCTCGCAAAGCCCGTGAGTTAACCCGACGCAAAGGGGCGTTGGACGTATCCTCACTGCCGGGCAAATTGGCGGATTGCCAGGAGCGGGATCCAGCGCTCTCTGAACTTTTCATTGTCGAGGGTGATTCAGCCGGGGGATCCGCCAAACAGGGCCGGGACCGTCAGTTCCAAGCCATCTTGCCCCTGAAGGGCAAAATCTTGAATGTGGAGCGGGCCCGTTTCGACAAAATGCTGTCGTCCCAAGAAATCGGTACCCTGATCACCGCCTTGGGTACGGGGATCGGCCGGGAAGAATTCAACATCGAAAAGTTGCGCTATCATAAAATCATCATCATGACCGATGCGGATGTGGATGGTAGCCATATCCGCACCCTCTTGCTCACCTTCTTTTACAGACAGATGCCCGAGCTCATCGAACGGGGGCACCTCTACATCGCCCAGCCGCCTCTTTATCATGCAAAAAAGGGCGACTCGCTCCGCTACTTGAAGGATGATCGGGAACTGGAAGCACACCTCATCGATAGCGGCGTGAAAAACTCCTGTTTTGTGAAACACGACGGCACTCAAATCGCCGGTGATCATTTGCGTGAGCTGGTCGAGTTCGCCGTGCAGGCTAAGCACCTTATGGAGCCCTTGGTTCGGCGCATCAGCAATCCCGACTTGGTGGAACAGGCAGCCATTGCTGGCGTGTTGAACGGAGACCTCTTGGCTGACGCAGAGCGCAGTGAAACTGCCGCATCCTATATAGCCAGCCGCCTGGATTCTTTGGCGCCGGAGCATGAACGAGGATGGCAAGGTCAGGCGGTCGAGGGAGACGGATTTGTCTTTTCCAGAACCCTGCGAGGGGTCACTGAGCAGCGGGTCATCGATGCCACTCTGATTCGTTCGGGCGAGGCCCGCCGGCTGGACGCCATGGCGGGAGATTTGCAGGACAACTATCTGGACCATGGGGTTTTAGAGAACAAGGATCGCGAATTTCGCATTACCGGGCCACGCAACCTTGCCGATGCCATTTTTGAACTGGGCCGCAAGGGGGTGTCCATCGGGCGCTACAAGGGCCTGGGCGAGATGAACCCGGATCAGCTGTGGGAAACCACGCTGGACCCGGATGTGAGGACCCTGCTACAGGTTAAGGTGGCCCTGAGTGATGAGGCGGCGGACATCTTCTCAACCTTGATGGGCGATGTGGTCGAGCCGCGTCGGGACTTTATCCAGGCACACGCCCTCGAAGTGGCCAATCTGGACGTATAAGCCCCCAATCCGGCCTAAAAAAGGTGCGATGATTGTGGCTGGGCCAAGCGGGGCCTTGATGCGACTCTGCGCCCGGCTTCAAAAGGGAATCTCAAAAAAGCCGTAATCTAGGTGTTATGCAGACCTCGATGCTGAAATGGCGATGGTGTATTGGCGCGGCAAACCCTTTAGCGGAATTTCATGAGCTTAACTGTCAGAAGCGGCCAACCTGGCAAAAAAAAGGCCAAAAAGAAGAGCCGTAAATCGGGCTCGAGCCGGTCCGCCGGGCGCCAGGAACCGCATTTGGGCCGGAACTACCGCCGGCTGGGCGGCAGTGGAGGCTCGCGTCCGCCCAATCCGGTTCCCTCACGGGTCGGATGGTTTCGCCGTCTCTTTGTCTGGGGTCTGACCGCATGCATCTGGGCGGTGATTGCCATGGTGGGCTTGGTGGCCTGGTATGCCTACAGCTTGCCGGACACGGGCAAAATCGAATTGATTACCCGGCGCCCCAACGTGACGCTCTTGGCAAACGACGGCTCGCCCCTTGCCTCCATCGGCGGAATTTATGGCGAGCCGGTTCAGCTTGCCGAGTTGCCGCCCCATTTGCCTCGGGCGGTTCTGGCCGTTGAGGATCGGCGATTTTATGAGCATTTCGGAGTGGATCCGATGGGTCTGCTGCGGGCCGCCTTTAAAAACCTGACGGCCGGGCGGGTGGTGCAAGGCGGATCGACGATCACCCAGCAACTGGCGAAGAACCTGTTTCTCTCTCCCGAGCGCACGATCAAGCGGAAAGTACAGGAGATCTTGTTGGCCTTTTGGCTGGAGCACCGCTTCACCAAAGACCAAATCCTGACCATCTATTTGAACCGGGTTTATTTGGGCGGCGGCAGCTACGGGGTGGATGCGGCGGCGCGCTACTATTTCGACAAGCCGGCCACTCAGGTCACGCTTTACGAGGCGGCCCTCTTGGCCGGGCTGCTCAAGGCACCCTCGCGACTCAACCCTGTACGAGACCCCGAGCGGGCCGAGGCTCGAACGGCGCTGGTCATAAATGCCATGGTCCAAGCTGACTACGCTACCATGCCGGAAGCGACCCTAGCACTGCAGGAAAAGACGGCCACTCGCCAACGGGCCGGGGGAGCGGCGCCCTACTTTTCTGACTGGATCATGGCCCAGCTACAAGACTTCATGGGTCGCATCGATCAAGACCTTCAGGTCCAGACCACCTTGGACCCCTATCTGCAAGGGGTGGCGGAAAGAAGCCTGGCGGCAAAATTGGATCAGGTCGGCAGCGAGCGCCGAGTGAGTCAAGGCGCGATTATCTCCATGGATCCCTCCGGGGCAGTGCGTGCCATGGTTGGGGGCCGCAGTTACGAGGACAGTCAATTCAACCGAGCCACCCAGGCGCTGCGGCAGCCGGGCTCGGCCTTTAAGCCTTTTGTGTTCCTGGCTGGTTTTGAGAGCGGTGGTTTTGAACCCGACAGCCGTGCCATTGACGAGCCCGTGGAAATCGCCGGTTGGGCGCCGAAAAACTACAATGATAAGTATTATGGTGAGGTCACCCTTCGGGAAGCCTTTGCCCGTTCGCTTAACTCGGTTTCGGTCCGCCTGACCCAATCGGTGGGACCAAGGCCCGTGGCCGAGGTAGCTCGGCGCATGGGAATAACAACGCCACTTGAGGCCGATGGTGGGTTGGCGCTCGGCGTCTCGGAGGTCACCTTGATTGATCTGACCAGCGCCTATGCGGCATTGGCCGACCAGGGTCACGCAGTTTGGCCTTACGGCATTGAAGAGATTCGTACTGCCGACGGTGAGGTGTTTTATCGCCGAGACCGCGATGCCCGTCCCGGCGTGGTGGTGGCACCGAGAGATGTGGAAAAACTGACCGACATTATGTCTGCCGCCGTACAGTGGGGTAGTGGCAAGGCCGCCAATCCGAACCGACCTGCCGCGGGAAAAACCGGCACCAGCCAGGAGTTTCGAGATGCCTGGTTCATCGGCTTTACAGCGGAACTGATCACGGGCGTGTGGTTCGGCAATGACGACAATAGCCCCATGCAGGGTGTCACCGGCGGGTCCCTCCCGGCTCAATTGTGGCGCGAGGTTACGGTCGCCGGCCTTGATGGCTATCCCATCCAAGATTTACCGGGGGGCGGGTCCGCCTCAGATGCCGGCGAGGATAATTTCATATCCCAAATTTTGGAAAGCTTGCGCGGCGGAAGCGCCGAAAAAGAGACGTCGGAAGAAGAGCGTTTGGAGCGTTATTTCCAGCCGAAAAATCAGGGCCGTTGAGAGCCGTTAAAAATGCCGGTGCAAAAACGGGCCGGTGCAAAAACGGGCCGGTGGACCCACGAGTATCCACAAAGTGGTCTTGGCCCCGCTTTTCTTTGATGCGTAAGCTGTTTTTGCAGATTTTTTTCAAGGCGGTTAGTCATGTCAGAACAATCCGATGAGGACTTTCCCAGCGCACCGGAATTCGGCCGCTCGCTGAGGGGTATGGGTGTAAATCTACTGGTCAGCAATGTGCCGCAAACCGTCGCCTTCGTGACCGAGGTTTTTGATCTCGAGATGGTCTATGTCGATTCTGACTTTGCGGTGATCGCCCGGGAAGGCCAGCAATGGATGCTGCACGGAGATCACACCTATCACAGCCACCCGCTGTTGGCCTTGACCGGCGACGGTGTGGTGCGCGGTGCCGGCATTGAGCTTCAGCTTTACGGCATTGACCCGGATAGTGCCGAGGCAAAGGCGCGGGCGCGGGGCGATGCGATTTTGCAATCCGCTCAGAATAAACCGCACGGACTTCGCGAGGCCGTCATCGTGGGCCCCGATGGCTATGTTTGGGTACCTAGTCTACCGCTTCGTGAAGGGGCAGATGGTCAGCCGTAGCGATGCAAACAATGTCCGCGGCGTTTGAGCCATTTCTTTGCGCCCTCTAGATCATCTGTCAGCTGTGCCGCCAAGACCCAAAAGCGCGGCCCGTGATTGTGTTCGACCAGATGAGCGACTTCATGGGCGACCACATAATCCAAGACGTGCTCCGGCGCTAAGATGAGGCGCCAGGAAAAATTCAGGTTTCCGTTGGCACTGCAGCTCCCCCAGCGGCTGCGACTGTCCCGCAGGGTGATGCGGCCCGGCTTTTTCTGCAGACGTTCGGCTTTTTCGTTGGCCCGTGGCACGATGGTTCGGCGGGCTAGGGTCTTTAGATAGTCGGTCAAGCGGCGGGAGAGGTGTTCGACCTTGCCGGATACAATGATTTGCCGGCCCTCTTGCCAAACCCCACGCCGGCCGGCCGGCTCGTGAACGATCAGGTGTTCAACCCCCAGCAAGGGAATGACCTGACCATCTCGGAAGGGAATGCGCGGCGGCAAGGCTTGCAAGCGGGCTTGCAGCCAGTCTTTTTGACTTTCGGCAAAGTCCAATCCTTCGCGCAAGGGCGTTGCTCGGGGCAAAACCAAGCGTACCGCATCACCCTCGGTCGTGAGGCGCAAGGTGATGCGCCGGGCCGTGGGGTGACGGGTCACCTCCAGAGGCACCGTCCCCGACGCCAATGTCAATATCTTGGGGCTCAGCTTATCCGTTTTCACAGATTTAGTATATTTGACGAATCCTTCGGCACACAAGCCTGGATCACGAAGCGTCCAGGAACTTCACTAGACCATCGGCGATTTGCTGGGGCGTGGCGGTATGATTGAAATGGGAGACGTAGTCCCCATTCGGCCCCATGAGAAAAATCAGCGAGCTGTGATCCATCAGGTAGTCATTGAATTCTTCCGACTCGACCTTGGCATAGAATACTCGGTAGGCTTTGGCGGCCTCGGCCACCTTCTCAGGCGAGCCGGTCATGGCGATCAGACGATCATGAAAATTAGGGGCATAGTCTTTGAGGGCCTGTACCGTGTCCCGTTCCGGATCGACGGTGATGAAAAGCGGCACGATGCTTTGGGCCAGTGCCGGATTTTGTTCTTCCAGCAGATCGATGGCGCCCGCCATGCTGAATAAAGAGGTCGGACATATGTCCGGGCAGAAGGTATAGCCAAAATAAAGCAATTGATAGGTGCCGGAAAAATCGTCCGGTCGTCGTGTCGCCCCATTTTGATCGATTAGTTCATAGTCGCCGCCGATCAAAGGTGTTCCGCTGGACGTTCCTTGCGATATCGTGATGCCAGGAGTCGAGCCAGGATTGAGATAAAGCCAAAAGGCATACCCCCCCAGCGCGATGAGGGCGAGTCCGGTACAGATGGCGACAAGGCGGGCGATCAGGCTTTTCGGCAAGGTCTTCTCGTTCAGCTTAAGGAAACAAGCCATAATATGGGGCCATTGAGCGAAATTCGCCAGCGCTATGCCTGTGCAAAATTGTCACGGTGAAAGGCGGCTGCCTTGCGCGATTTGCTTATGCGGCCAGGAAGTTCACCACTGAGATACGCCAAGCGTCCTCGCTGTGCGGATCGTGGGAGCCGAGGCTTCCGGGGATATGTTCCAAGCGGGTTAGGGAGCAGTTGGCCACCTCGAAGGCCAAGGCTCGCTCCGGTGTCAGGCCCAGGGCCTGGGCCAATGCAGCGCGGATTGTGCCACCATGGGCCACGCAAACGATGTCACGGCCGCGATGATCCGAGGTTAGCTGGGTAACCCGTTGGCTGACCCGCTGAACCACTTGTTCAAAGCTCTCACCGCCCGGCGGTGCCTCGTGGGCGGGACTTAGCCAAAAGCGGTGCCAGGCCCCGTCACGCAGCTCTGCCAACTCGGCATGCGTCATGCCTTGCCAATCGCCGAAGTCTTGTTCAACAAAGTCCGATTCGATCAGGCGCTGCTTAGTGCGCGCGTCTTGTGCCATCTGTTCTTGGATTGCATCGGCGGTTTGATGGGTTCTTTGCAAATGGCTGGTAACCCAAAGGGCGTCTGATGGAAGCTTTTTCGCCAGGCCCTTGAAGACCGCTGCCTCGGAAGTATCGCAGGGCAAATCCCGTGTGCCGTAAATGCGCCCACCATGGCAGGTCACGGGTGCATGGCGAATCCACCACCACCGGGTCACGTCACTCATTTCTCACTCCCACCAGGTTGCCAGCAAGATCAGCACGGCGATTTCAGCTGTTTGCTGGGCCGCGCCCAGGACGTCGCCGCTATAGCCGCCGATCTGCCGCTTGGCAAGAAGGGCGACGAGCCAAACCCCCAATCCTGCACCGAGCAAGAGAAATAATCCCCAATCAATGGGAAGGCAAAGCAATACCAAAATGATGGCGATACCGATGGCTTGCGCAATATGGCTGGTCGTGGGCTTGTCCGCGCTTGCTGCCAATCCATCCGCCGCTGCCAAGGGTAGTGTTCCCATAACACTGGGCAGCCAGGCGCGCGAGAGGCCATTGGCGCATATCAGGGCGATCAGCACTTGGGCTGGGGCGGCAATCTGGGCAATAGCAATACAGCGAAGCCCCACTGATAAGATCAACGCGATGGTTCCAAAGGCACCAATTCTACTGTCGCGCATGATTTGCAACTTGCGCTCCTTGGTCCAACCACCACCGAGGCCATCGGCCAGGTCGGCCAGTCCATCTTCGTGAAGGGCGCCGGTTAAGGCGATCAGGGCCCCCAGGACGATCAACGCGGCCAGGATCGGCGCGACGCCAACCCAGAACAATAGGGCGTAAAGGCCGCCGCCCAGAGACCCGATGGCCGCGCCGATTACCCCACCAAGGCGGAGAGCTCGGGCGAGGGATTGATTGTCCCCGTCTGCCGATGTGTCCTTTTGGGTCGGCGCCAGGGGCAGTCGGGTATAAAAACTGGCTGCCAGGCGTAAGTCGTTGAGCCAAATGGCAGCGCTAGATTGGAAAGAAGACATGTGTAAGTGTTTTGCCCAGCGGGAAAGCCGCGGCTATAAAACCGCGGCGGGGACGTCCTGTCCACCGCAAAGCGGAGCGGCAAAGGGCAGAAACAATGGCGCATGAGGATCTCCAAGAACTTGGGCAATTTTCAGAGATTAGGGAGCTCATCCAGTCTCTGCCGAGCGGCGACCTTGAGGCGGCTGAGGCGGCGCGCGACCGGCAGGGTCAGCTCACCAAGCCCCCGGGGTCCCTCGGTCGCCTTGAAGAGCTGGCCATTTGGTTGGCGGAATGGCAAGGCCGGCATCCACCCGCCGTGGAGCGGCCCTATGCGGCCGTCTTTGCCGGGAACCACGGGGTGACGGCGCAGGGTGTCTCCGCCTACCCTCCCGAAGTCACCCAGCAGATGGTCCATAATTTCATCGCAGGCGGTGCGGCGGTCAATCAACTCTGTGGGCTGGTGGACGCGGATTTGCGGGTCTATGAAATGGCCTTGGAACAGCCGACAAGCGATTTTAGCCAGGAACCCGCCATGACCGAGGAGGACTGCGTTCGGGCCATGGCCTACGGCATGATGGCCGTTGAAGACGGAATCGACGTGCTGGCTTTGGGCGAAATGGGCATCGGCAATACCACGAGCGGGGCCGCTCTGGCGCTTGCCCTGTTTGGCGGTGAGGCCGAAGACTGGGTCGGCCGGGGAACCGGCGTGGACGATGCGGGGCTGGCGCGTAAGCGAGAGATAGTGGCCGAGTCAGTGGTGCTCCATCAAGATAATTTGCAAGATCCCTTTGAGGCTCTGAGGTGCTTGGGCGGTTTGGAATTGGCGGCGATAGTGGGTGCTGTGATCTCTGCCAGGCTGGCTCGCACGCCGGTTCTGCTGGATGGATTTACGTGCACCGCAGCGGCGGCAGTCCTCCATAAAATCGATCCCGGCCTGCTGGATCACTGCGTTGTGTCGCACTGTTCCGTTGAGCCGGGTCATCTGCGGCTTCTTGCGGCTATCGGGAAAAAGGCACTGTTCGATTTCCACATGCGCCTGGGCGAGGCTTCGGGAGCAGTCTTGGCCATTCAAACCTTGCGTGCGGCCTGTGTTTGCCATGGCGGTATGGCCACTTTCGCCGAAGCGGGCGTTTCCGGGCCTGCACCATAATCTTAGCAAACTAATTAGCCCGCCCAGGAGGCGCGGTCATTTTGAAATCAATCGTCAAAAAACCGATTATGGCTGAGAGGTCTAGCACGCAACGTCTGCGATTTAGAACTCTCGTGATGATGCGCTGGGCTGCCGTCCTAGGACAAGGCGCAGCGCTCGTCTTTGTCCACCTTGGGCTCGGTTTCGACATGGCTTTTATTCCGGCCATGATGGTTGTGATATTGGCCGGTGCGGTGAACGTGGCCTTATCCATGAGCCGGCCGAGTTCTGCTTGGCTTAGCGAAAAAGGTGCAGTTTGGGCTCTGGCTTTTGATATATGCCAGCTGGGGGCCTTGTTGGGCTTAACCGGCGGCCTGCAGAATCCCTTTGTGATTTTGCTCCTGGCGCCCTTGGCGATTTCCGCGTGGAGTCTGACCCTGAAAAGCACCTTAGCAATTGTTGGATTGGAAATCGCGGTTGTGTCGGTTCTGGGCGTTTATTGCCTGCCGTTGCCCTGGTTGCCGGGGGGGATGGCTTTTCCTCCCCTCTATCTGGCCGCGGTTTGGGTTGCCTTGGTGGTGGCTATTCTTTTTACCGCTTTTTTTGTCGCCTTTGTGTCTCAAGAAAAGGGCCGATTGGGCGATGCTCTATCAGTAACGCAACAAGCCCTAGCCCGTGAGCAGCGGATGGCAGCCCTGGGCGGCGTTGCGGCCGCTGCAGCGCATCAGCTTGGGACTCCCTTGGGAACCGTGACTTTGGTTGCCCGGGAACTGCAACGGGATTTGCCGGCGGATCATCCCTGGCGCGAGGACATGGATCTGATGGTGGAGGAATTGGCCCGTTGCCGCGAGATATTGAGTGGTCTAGAGCGCAAACCTGCCGAAGATGACGGGTCGGCCTTTCGTCGATTAAGCCTAACCTCGCTGGTGGAGTTGGCGGCGGAACCCTATCTGATTGAGTCCATAGAGTTTCGCATTACGGGCCCGACCTCTGGCCAAGGCGTGCCCGAGATTGTCTCTGAAGTTGATCCAGAGCCCCAATTTGAGCGCCACCCGGAAATCATCCATGGCCTGGGGACGCTGCTGCAGAATGCCTTTCAGTTTGCCAGGTCTCGGGTCTTGGCCCGCTTGGAATGGGAAAAGGAGCAGGTTTCGATCACAATTCATGACGACGGCCCCGGATTTGATGTTACTCGGATGAGCCGACTCGGAGAGCCGTTTTTCTCCACCGGAGAACGGGATTGCCGAAAAAACGGCGATCATATGGGACTCGGAATTTTCATCGCCCGGTCTTTACTTAGCCATCATGGCGCCCAAGTAAGCTTCATGAACAGCCCGTCGGGAGGGGCCCAGGCGCGTATAACCTGGGTACAGGAGAACAAGGCAGAAAAAGGCCAATCACAAAATGGATGAAACCCTGACAGTCGAAGCAGAGCCTCAAAAACAATTGTTGGTGGTGGATGACGATCAGCGATTTTGCGATCGGCTGGCATTAGCCATGGAACGGCGGGGCTTTGCCGTTAGCACGGCCTATAGCGTGCCGGATGGATTGCGCCGCGCAGAAGCGGAGCGGCCGAATTATGCCGTGATCGACCTGCGTGTCGCAGACCGGTCGGGCTTGGATGTGGTCCATGCGGTCAAGGAGGCAAACGCCCGGGCACGAATTGTGGTGCTGACGGGTTATGGGAACATCGCGACCGCGGTAGCGGCTGTCAAAAAGGGTGCCATCGACTATCTACCCAAACCGGCCGATGCTGATCAGGTTGAGGCGGCTTTGCTGGAAAAAAAGGATGCCCTTCCGCCCCCACCCGAGAACCCCATGTCGGCAGATCGGGTGCGCTGGGAGCATATTCAGCGCGTTTACCAGCAATGTGGTCGCAATGTCTCTGAAACCGCGCGGCGCCTGCGCATGCATCGGCGGACATTGCAGCGGATCCTGGCCAAGTATGCGCCCAAGGATTAAGCCTTAGCGCTTTGCTCTTGTTTCATGCTGCGGGTCGAAGCCCTCTGGCGGGATAGCGCATCGCTAAGTTGCTTAACTTTTTCGTTCGAGCGAATGGTGCCGGCGCGTAGGGCATCTACGTAAAACCCCTGGTACATGGTAATGCCCAATGCCTGCCCGATTTCTACGGCGTTGGCAGAGTCGCACCTGCTTAAAATAAGACGCTCCCGTTTGATGGCTTTCAACGCGTTATAAAAACGCTTGGCGCTGGGACTAGCCAAAATATCGCCGAGTTCCGGCGTCCAGATAATTTTGGCCAGATCAAATCCCAGATCGGTTGGCGGTACAATGGAAGCCAGGGCATGATGGGTCAGTCCATCTAAACAAATGCGGTATCCCCGTTCATGAAGAAAATCCCGGGCGAACAGATAGCCGTCGAAATCGGAAAAAACATCGATGAGCTGTAAATCGATAACGATGCTGTGGCGGCGCTTGTCGTTTAGATTGGCGTCCAAGTTCAAAAATTCCGGCGATGTAATCGTGGCGACATTCAAGTTGATGCAAAAGGAATTGGTCAGGGTGGCATCGTCGTTTCGCATTAGGATCGCGATCATGCGCGAATCCAGATGACGGGTCAGTTCTTGAAAGAGCCAGGGGTTAGCCGAAAGGTCGCAATTGGGCAGGAGGGTTCCTGCCAAGCTTTGGATGGAAATGTGGATTTCATCAAAAATTGGCTGGGGGTCGGCGCTGCCAACAATAGCACAGATTGGTTGTCTGCTGATCATCGTCGACAGGTCGGCCTGCAAGATCGCATTTTGAATGACGGCCAAGTGGGACGGATCGAGCGCGATCGATCCTGAAGAACCCTTGCTGTTCGGAAGTATATCCCCTTCGCCGCTCAACAGTTCTTGCGCGCCATCTCTATAAAAGGCCGCCAGCTGCGCAACTTTGGATAGGTTTTCGCTTAAATCGTACCAGGAGCTTAGTTTTTCAGGATCCGACCCGGAGACCAGAAGTGGGTCCTGGCCAAAGAGCTTGCACAGCTTGCCGACAATTCCCGTGGTTAAATCGTTTTGCGCGGTTTGTAACACGACCGCCAAGTCGTCGTTGTGGAGTTGAAAGCAGACACCATCGTATCGCAATACGAGGGGCGTAACGATGCTGATGGCGGTTCGCAGATGTTTTTCTTTCCGGCTATAGGGTTGGAGGCGCGACAAGTGCACTAGCAGCAGACTGCCGGAAGGTGCCTTGGCGCGCCCCAGACGGTCGACTAAGTTGGAAAAACCCTGATCCGACGGCTGGCCGGCAGCGGAGTGTCTTTGCGGTGCGGTGATCGATCTAATTCCCAAATCCCAGAAAGTGCCCCAATTTGGAATTAAACAGCCATCAGGACCATCCGATATTAGCCCTGCTATACTTGCCATATCCTTAAAGTCGAGCCGTTCGATCGCGATCAAACCCCAAGGAAAACCTTGATTTAGCCTTGGAGATCGACTACCCGATTTGACAGCTTCAGCCGATCCCAAGTTTAAGGACGAAAAGCCCTGTTCGACGCGGCTTCATACTTTGATAACCAATTTGAAGAGCATCATCAGGTTGCGGCCCTGACGATGGCTGCCACCAAAGAGGCCTTTTTGGCTTTGGTAGACTGTAGCTGTCAGTCTTTGTCATCAGGCGGGAAACTGCTGTTTTTCGGGAATGGTGGCTCCGCCGCTGATGCTCAGCACCTGGCGACGGAGTTAACCGTCCGCTTCGCGCAAAACCGCTCCGCCATACCTGCCATCGCCTTGACGACCGATACCTCAACGCTTACGGCCATTGGCAATGATATGGGCTTTGCCGAGATTTTCGCCCGTCAGATTGAGGCCCTTGGGCAACCCGGAGACGTGGCTATCGGCATCAGCACTTCGGGACGGAGCGCAAACGTCATCCGGGCGCTGGAGGCTGCTAAGCAAAGAGGCCTTATCCCGGCGGCATTCTCAGGCGGAAAGGGAGGGGACCTAGTCGATTTGGCTTCACCTTTGGTGCTGGTACCGTCGGAAACCACGGCTCGTATTCAAGAAATGCACATTTTGATAGGACAAATGTTATGTGGTGCCATTGAACGTCAACTGGGGCTCGTATCGTGACGGAAAAAGCCGATTTCAGCGCTCTAATAGAAGGGTGGAGTCGTAGCCGCCTGCTGATTGTCGGTGACCTTATGTTGGACCGCTTCATCTATGGCGCGGTCTCACGCATCTCGCCGGAAGGGCCGATCCCCGTTCTGCGGGCCGATCGGGATGTCCCGATGCTGGGCGGGGCTGGAAATGTCCTTCGCAATGCCCTGGCCCTGGGAGCAAAGGCAAGCCTGATCACTGTCATCGGCGATGATAACGCCGGGCAAAACTTGTTGAGTTTGACCGGCGAAGAATCCACCATAATTATTGAAAAAGGCCGTTTGACGACGCAAAAAGATCGGTTTGTCGCACAAGGCCAACAGCTGCTTCGCTGCGACAGGGAGGATCCGCGGCCAATCCAGCCGGAAACCGGGGAAAAGATCTTGGCGGCCGCAGCCGATCAGCTGGACGAGGCTTCGATCCTTGTATTATCCGATTACGGAAAAGGGGTGTTAGGCGGCCCCTTGGTCTCTTCGCTCATTGCTTTGGCCAAGCAGAAAAATTGCGGCGTCTTTGTGGATCCGAAAGGAGAGGACTTCGGTCGCTATCGTGGCGCCAGTTTGGTGACACCTAATCTGGCGGAATTGCGTCAGACTACCAAGTTTTCCTGCGGTGAAGATTGGGAAGTAGAAGAAGCCTGTCGTCAACTATCTCAACAAAACGGCATTAATGGAATTTTGGCGACACGAAGCGAAAAGGGAATGACCTTACTGTCCCCAAAAGAAGAAGGAAGCGAAAAGTCATGTGTCCACTTGCGAGCCTCAGCGCAGGAGGTTTTTGACGTTTCAGGTGCCGGGGACACTGTGGTAGCGACTTTTGCAACGGCGGTCGCGGCAGGTTCGCCTTGGCATGATGCTGCGCGCTTGGCGAACACGGCTGCTGGTATTGTCGTGGGCAAAGTCGGGACGGCTGTCGTCCACCCCAAAGAGTTATTACAGGCTCTTCACAGCCACGATCTTTTGGCTAGTGAGGAAAAGCTTCAAGACTTGGACACCCTCTTGGAACGGGTGGCGATTTGGCGTGCGCGCGGGCTGAAGGTCGGATTTACCAATGGCTGTTTCGATCTTCTGCACCCTGGTCATATCTCCCTCCTCACGCAAGCCCGAAAGGCATGCGATCGGTTGATCGTGGGCTTGAACAGCGATGTTTCCGTAACGCGCCTGAAGGGGCCGGATCGACCAATTCAAAGCGAAGCGGCCCGCGCGAACGTCCTTAGCTCCTTGGAGGTGGTCAATTGTGTCGCGGTCTTCTCTGAGGATACGCCCTTTTCCCTCATTGAGGCGATTCAGCCTGATGTTCTGGTAAAGGGGGCAGATTACCGACTAGATCAGGTTGTTGGAGCGGACCTTGTGCAAAGCTACGGCGGAAAGGTCGTCTTGGCGGAGCTGAAAGACGGCCACTCAACCACAGGGACGATTAAACGGCTGTCAAATTAGCTTTCTTGAGAGGACCCTAATGGGGGTCAAGCAGGCTGTGCAGGCGTTTGGCCGCGGTTTCGGCGAACCGCTGCAGCAGAGCCCGCCGGCGGGCGGCCGCCAGGCTGTAACATGCTGATTCCCTTAAAATTGTGGCACCATAGGCATCTGCGACCATGAGGCCCACGTCGCCAGGAATAATCTCCTTGGGAAAGGTTTCGGGAACGGCGAAATAAAAGGCGTCGCAATAATCCAGGTATTCCTGCCATTTCTTATCGCTGCGGAAGTCCTCCAAACTGGACTTGATCTCGATCACCGTAAAATGACCCTTGGCATCCAGCGCCATAAGGTCAACCCGCCGGCCGGATCGGAGGGAAAACTCGGTCAAGCTGGTCATTCCCAAATGACGCACGGATCGGCCAAGGCCCCGCGCTAATTCCGAGGCCGTTTGGTCCCGTTCGTTGGCCCTGATAGCTCCTAGGCCAAAAATCTCCTCTTCTGAGGTCACACTCAGTGTTCTCCTTTTTCCGACATGTAAATAAATGATAGACTAACAGGAAAATTAGGGAATAATTTCCCAAAATTGGAAGGTGTGGAGAGCCAGCGTGAATTCCTTAGGGGATCTTGCAGAACGCAGCCTGCCGGATCGTTTGATCTTTCATGACCGGTTGGTATCGGCTTTGCTTGCTGCCTCGTCGTCACGGCACAGCGTGGTGGAGCCTTCCGAGATTTCTTCAAAAGATTCTAACGTTGCTGTTTTGCATGTTTTACGGGACGACGAGCACCTGCCGGAACGGCCGATTGCCGGGCCGGTCAAGTTTTGCTCTCGTGGTGGCGAGGGGACTCGTTATTTGCTGACCGGACCGGATGCGCGTGCTGTCGCGCATGAGATCGCCACGGGCCCGGCAGTGCGAGGCGCTGGGCTGGCTATTCTCGGTCAACCGCCAGCCGAACCCGATGAGCTCTTGCAATTGGCCTGGCAAGCGGCGCAGCGGTCTTGTCGTGTCGGTGGCACCTTGGAAGAGGCTGTGGCGGATGGCCCCCGTTTTGCCTGTGAACATTTTGAGCTGCCGGCGTGGGATCATTTTAGAGTATTTTACCAGCCCCAATTCTCCCTGCGAGACGATAGCATTCGGGGCGTGGAAGCCTTAGTGCGGACAAAGGGATGCGAGGACGCGCGCCGCGCGCCCCAAGGCCTCTTGCTAGCGGCAGAGTTCTCTGGCCAATTGGGACGACTCACGGATTGGACGCTCCGAGCGGTATGTGCCCAGATCTCGAAGTGGCGCCGAAATGGGGGGCCGCAGGTGCCGGTTTCGGTCAACCTTTCAATGAATTTGTTGGCGGACCCTCATCTCCTTAGTCGCTTGAAATCGACTGTTCTTGAGGCGGGGCTTCGGCCCGAAGACATTGAGCTGGAATTAACCGAACGCTCGGCGCCGTCGAGCCTGCCGCAACTGGCTGCGCGGGTTGACGAATTGCGCGGCGCGGGTTTTCGGCTGTGCTTGGACGATCTGGGAACCGGGTTTGCTACCGTGGCGGTGATGAAGGCCCTCAGCCTGGATCGGGTAAAAATTGATCGTTCCTATGTGCAGAATTGCGATCGAACCGAGGGCGCACCCTCCGAAGCGGGTCAGATTGTGGCCTATTGTCATGGCTTGGGGCTTCAAACTGTCGCCGAAGGCATCGAGCGCCCCGGCCAAATTGCTCATTTGCGTGATATGGGTTGCGATCTAGGTCAGGGTTTCCATTGGGGTCCCCCCTTGCCCCCGGAGAACTTTCCCGCCTTCTAGTCCCAAAACGATGCTCATCGATAAGGGGCGAGACAAGCTTGCCGAGACGGGCAAATCGGATAATTCGTAACTTTAAATCACAAGAACTTGAGCCTCTGTCCGAGAACTGTGGTTTCACTCCCATCTATTTTCTTCAACGGCCGGTTTGCCGATCTGAAAGAATGGGTTGCCGCAAAGGTAAACACTATGGGGCTGGATCTAGCCATCGACAATGCTGCGGCGCGGGCGCGCCTGGCCAGGCTATTGGCTAAGGGCCAAAAAGCCGAATCCCTTGATGGCAAGCACGTTTGCTGGGACCTGCCCGTAAAGGTACCGATATGGCTTAGCCGCAAGCGGTATTTCGCGTCCATCAGTCGGGTCTATCAGGGGGAGCGCGCCACAGCAAAATTTTGCGGTGCCTTGGCCGAGAAGATAAACGACCCTCTGGTACGAGATTGTTTGCGTGTTCAGATGGAGGACGAACAGCGTCACGCCGTTGCTTACGGCCGATATCTGGAGAAGCTTGACCTGCCCTTTGAGGCTGACCCTGTTTTGGCCGAGGCCTATGGCGCTGCCTGCGGTGAGAATGTGCCGCCGCAGGTTCAGATGCTGGCCTATCATGTTATTTTGGAAAATGAGGCCCTGGAATTACAAAGAACAATGCGTTGGTTGTTCCCCTGCCGTTTGTTGGCTCAAATCAATAGCCGAGTGTCCCGGGACGAGGCGCGTCATGTGGCCTTTGGGAAAATTTTTTTGGACGGCCGGTTTGATCACCTGGATCCCGCGCAACGTGCCGAGATTTATTTTTGGCTCAAGGGCCTTTGGCATGATTGCGCCCGTGCGACGGTGCGGGGGCTCGGGGGGCGCTTGTTCGTTTGGGCGGCTAAGGTGCTCTCCGAATTTGATCGCTGTTGGTCCTTAAGAGCGAAAGACTTGGTGGATGTGGGCCTAATCACATCGGCCGAGCTGGTCAACGTCGACCACAAAGTAAGCAAGTATTTGCGGTCATGATAACGGTTGTCATTCCTGTTCTGGATGAATTCGAAAATTTGGGGCGGCTTCTACCCGGTCTCTTCAGCCAAGCGGCCGATTTGCCGGTTCCTATTGAGATTATTGTGGTAGACGGCGGCAGCCGCGATGGATCCTACGGACGGGCACTCGCGCTTGGCGCAAAGGTCATTTCCACGGCCCGGGGCCGGGGCCAGCAGTTGCGAGCTGGTGCCGAGGCGGCACGCGGGGACGCCTTGCTCTTTTTACATGCGGATTCGATTTTTACGCCAGCGGGCATGATTGGGCTATGGCGCCGCCTCAGCGAAGACCCTGACTGCGCCGGTGGAAATTTTCGCTTGCTATTCGATGGCGAGGACCGCTTTAGCCGCTGGTTGAACGGCTTTTATAACTGGATTCGGGGTAAAGGATTCTATTACGGGGATTCCGGTATTTTCGTGCGCAGCAGCGTCTACAATCGCCTCGGTGGTATTCGCGCCATCCCGGTCATGGAGGACTATGATTTTGTTCGCCGCCTTGAGGCGACAGGGCAGACTTGTTGTATTTCAGAACCCTGCTTGGTGACCTCCTCACGTCGCTTTCAAGGCCGATCGGCGATCAAAATCGTCTCCGGCTGGCTCTTTTTGCATGCTCTTTTTCATCTGGGGGTATCGCCTGACCGACTGGCGTCCCTCTATGGCATCGGATGGCGACCGCCGCAGCGGGATTCTGCCGGCTGACTTGCATTTGCCGCGCTCGATCTCTAACTCTAGGCCCAGTTATAGGAAGTGCTTTGTATTTGCGGGCCGCAAGAGAAACCCCGGAGGAGAGACACATGAAAAAAGCGGCGCCGAGCTGGCTTAAACCGGCTGCCGAATATGGTCCGCTGGTCTTATTTTTTACGGCCTATTTCACATCGGATCTCTTGACCGCTACGGCGGTTTTAATGGGGGCGACCTTCGTGGCGCTTGTTGCATCCTTTGCCTGGGAACGGCGCATCCCCATGATGCCGTTGATCACGGCGGTGATCGTCGGGATTTTCGGCGGCCTCACTCTGCTCCTGCAGGACGAAACCTTTATCAAGATGAAGCCGACCATCATTCAGGCTTTGTTTTGCGCCGTCCTATTGGGCGGGCTTGCCGTTAAGCGGCCTCTCTTAAAACCGCTTCTTGGATCGGCCCTGGCACTCGACGATGAAGGTTGGCGTAAGCTGACTTTACGTTTTGCCGTCTTTTTCGCCGTCATGGCCTTGGTTAATGAAGCGGTGTGGCGCACCCAAAGCACGGATTTTTGGGTGACTTTTAAGGTATTTGGGCTGATGGGCTGTACACTGGTTTTTATGATGGCCCAAATCGGCTTGATTCAAAAACACAGCCTGGCCGAGGACGGCGCGGCCAAGTCGGTCGAGGACGACCCTTCCTGAGGATATGGGACTGCCGGGTTAGTCTTCGCGCCACCACCGGATGAGGTCCTAGGTGGTTGATTTACATATTATTTTTCTGATCTTGATGAGCCCCTTTGTCGGGAGTTTTTTGGGACTGGTGGCCGAACGGCTACCTCAAGGTCAAGCAATCCTCATCGGGCGGTCTCGTTGTAACCATTGCTGCAAGCCCTTGGGCGCGCGAGATCTGGTGCCTCTTTTCAGCTGGCTTATAAACCGGGGGAAATGCCGCTTCTGCCAAGGACCCATCCCCTGGAGCTATAACCTTATTGAGATGGCAGCCTTCATTGTCGCGGTTTGGAGCGCCATCGTTTTGCCGGGCTGGCTGGCTTGGGCTACGGCGGCTTTGGGATGGGCCTTGCTCACCTTATCCGTGATTGATTCGCGCCACCTCTATTTGCCTGATCAGATCACCCTACCCCTCATTCCCGCCGGACTCCTGGTTATCGGGTTGATCGCACCTGAGCACCTTTGGGACCATGCCATCGGGGCGGCCGCCGGATTCTTACTGATCTGGGTACTTCGTTGGCTTTATTTCCGCCTAAAGGCGGTTGAAGGTATCGGCCTTGGGGATGCCAAACTCCTGTCCGCGGCAGGGGCCTGGGTCTCCTGGCAGGGCCTGCCCAGCGTCATCCTGATCGCCGCAGGTGCGGCGTTGGTGGTGGTTCTGTTCCAACGAGCCTTTGGCCAAAAGTTAACAGACAGACATGAAAAAACAGCATTTGGCAGCTATCTTGCCGCTGGTTTATGGTTAATCTGGCTTTATGGGCCGCTTTCCATGGGGTAAATATCGGATTCGCTGCGAAAATTTGGCGAGTGGTCACAGAAAAGCCGAAATTTTAGCGAAAATGCCCCGGCGGCGCGGTGCAATCATTTGGTCCAAAGGTCTATGAACAATCAGGCCCCCTTACCCATAACGGCTGACAACAATCAACATCTGGAGGAGTTGATCAGCGAGCTGCTGATCAAAAAGGGCAAGCTCGACCGACCGGGACTGGAGAGGGCGCAGCGCATCAAGCGGGAGAACGGTGGCTCGCTAACGGGGCTAATGATCAAATTGGGTCTAGTGCCCGAGCGGGATTTGGCGGAAACTCTAGCGGAAGGACTAGGGTTGCCGCTGGTCACCCAGAAGGATTTCCCGGACACCCCCTTGCTCGAAGATCAACTCAGCCCGCGCTTTTTGCACGATGCCGGTGTTCTGGTGCTGCAGGAACGGTCGGAGGGTCTGGTGTTGGCCATGGCCGACCCCCTCAACAGCTATGCGGCCGATGCTATTCGTTTGATCTCTGGGCGCGAGGTGTTGCCTTGCGTTGCCGTTCCGGCGGAGTTGGAGGCTGCCATTCAGCGCCTTTATGCCCAGGATGCGGGCGGCTTGGCAGCCGCCGGCGAGGATGGCCTTGAGGGCGCGGACGAGAGTCTTGAAATCGATGTGGAGCGCCTGAAAGACCTGGCCAGCGAAGCACCGGTGATCCGTTTGGTCAGCCAGATGATCAGCCGTGCGGTCGAGGATCGGGCTTCTGACATCCACATTGAACCCTTTGATGGCAAGCTGCGGGTTCGCTATCGCGTTGACGGCGTTCTGCGGGAAATCGAACCGCCGGCCATGCGGTTCCGGGCGGCCATCGTCTCGCGAATCAAGATCATGGCCAAATTGAATATCGCCGAACGACGCTTGCCCCAGGACGGGCGCATCAAAATGGCTATTCGAGGCGCCCCCATAGATCTGCGCGTGTCCACAATCCCCACGATGCACGGGGAATCGGTGGTCATGCGTGTCCTTGACCGGCAGGGCGTTGCCTTGGACTTCGCGTCCTTGGGCATCACGGGATACAACCAGCGCGCCTATGAAGACATTCTGAAGAGTCCTCACGGAATTTTTCTGGTGACGGGTCCCACTGGCAGCGGCAAGACCACGACCCTCTATGCTTCTTTGCTGCAGCTTAACAGTCCGGACAAAAAGATCCTCACTGTTGAGGATCCGATCGAATATCAATTGGACGGGATTAATCAGATCCAGACCAAACCCTCGATCGGCTTGAGCTTTGCCAATGTCTTGCGATCCATCCTGCGTCAGGATCCGGATATTGTTATGATTGGCGAGATCCGCGATGTGGAGACGGCGGAGATCGCCGTGCAGGCGGCGCTGACCGGGCACTTGGTCCTCTCAACCCTGCACACCAACAACGCGGCCGGCACGATTACCCGCCTCTTGGATATGGGGGTCGATGACTACCTGCTAACCTCGACTCTCAACGGCGTAGCGGCCCAGCGCCTGGTGCGAACGCTCTGCAAGTCTTGCCGTATTGAAGAGCCGGTGATGCCCGAGGTGGCTGAGCAGCTCAATCTACGCCGTTACAAACCGACCGGCGAGATCACCCATTTCCGACCGGTCGGTTGTGATGACTGCAACGGCCTCGGGTTTTTCGGGCGTACGAGTTTGGTTGAGTTGCTCTTTGTAACCGAAAGTCTGCGCCGTTTGATCATGCAAAAGGCCGAAGCCACGGAGCTGCACCGGGCCGCGGCGGCGGAAGGAATGCGGACTATGTTCGATGATGGCTTGATCAAAGTGTTGAACGGGGTCACGACCCTAAAGGAAGTGTTGCGGGTGACGCGAGAGAACTAATTCATGACCCGATTCCTCTATAAGGCGGTCAGTTCGTCCGGAGAAATTTTGGAAGGGGAGCTGGAGGCGGCCAATCGGGAGGTGGTGGTCGAGCGGCTGCGCGCCCAGGGCCACCTGCCCATCAAGGCCGAGCCCAAATCGACGCCAAAATCCTCACGGCCTCTTTTCGGCGGCATACTCAAGCGCAAAACCGTGTCCCGCAAGGATGTGACATTGCTAACCCAGGAGCTGGCCACCTTGCTGCAAGCCGGCCTGCCCCTGGACCGGGCTTTGGTCGTGTTAGGCGAGCTGACCCAGCACGAGCCAACAAAGGTCATGATGGAGGAGGTTCTTGATGCGGTTCGGGGCGGTGCCACTTTGGCCGATGCCATGGCGCGCTTTCCCAACGCCTTTCCCAACATCTATGTCGGGCTGGTGCGCGCCGGCGAGGCAGGGGGAACCTTAGAGACGGTACTGCAGCGCCTGGCCGAAACGCTTGAGCGGGCTCAGGCCTTGCGCGAATCCGTACGCTCGGCCCTGCAATATCCCATTCTGGTTCTGGTCATGGCGGGCCTGACCTTAGGCGTTCTGATGGCCGTAGTGATTCCCCAGTTCACGCCGCTTTTCGAGGGAACCGGGGCTGAATTGCCATTGTTGACTCAAATTGTCATCGGAGCTTCCGATTTTTTACGGGATTATTGGTGGGCGGTTTGCCTTTTTTTGGTTCTGGTCACAATCGGCATGCAGCGCTATATCGCGCTCCCGTCCGGGCGCCTTAGATGGGACGCATGGAAACTGAATATGCCGCTTCTGGGTGAGTTGGTTTCGAAGGTTGAAGCGGCTCGTTTCAGTCGGACCTTGGGCACCTTGTTGCACAACGGCGTGGCGGTCCTGAACGCCTTGAGCATGACCACCGAGACACTCGAAAATCGTGCGGTTGTCAGAGCTTTGAGCGGTATCCGGAGCAGTTTGGAAACCGGCAAGGGGCTTTCCGAGCCCTTGACCCAAAGCGGCGTCTTTCCCCATCTTGCCGTGCAGCTTATCCGCGTTGGTGAGGAAAGCGGTCAACTGGAGGACATGTTGCTCAAGGTGGCCGATATCTATGACGACGAGGTCAAACGCACGGTTGCCCGTATTTTGGGCTTACTTGTGCCTTTTATAACAATTTTCTTGGGAATTTTGGTTGCGGTCATCATTGGGTCAATTTTACAGGCTATGCTAAGCGCCTATGACTTTCCCATTTAAGGCTCTCGTTTTAGGCCTCATACGGCAAATCCGACGGAGGAAAAATTCTTGCACTCATTCCAGGCTGTGAAGACGAACAACAAAAAACGCAACAAACAAAAGGGCTTCACCTTGGTGGAGCTGCTTGTGGTCCTGGTGATACTTGGATTGATTTCGGCCTTTGCGGTGCCCGCGCTAATCAACCAATTGGGCGGTGCCAAACAGGATACCGCGAAAATTCAAATCGAAAAACTGGCAGGGATTTTGGACCTCTATCGCCTTGAAGTGGGCCGTTACCCAACCGAAGCCGAAGGTCTTGAAGCTTTAGTGGAACAGCCTGCGGGCGTGGAAAAGTGGAATGGCCCATACTTGAAAAATGAGGATGCTTTGATGGATCCATGGGACAATCCTTACCTATACAGGTCTCCGGGTGAGCATGGAGAATATGACCTCTACAGCTTGGGATATGACGGTCAGGAAGGTGGTGACGGCGAAAGCCAAGACGTCACCAGCTGGTAGGTCCCTGGCGGTCGAGGTTGGCAGAGGGCCGGGCAATCGGGGCTTTACGCTCGTGGAGCTGCTGGTGGTTTTGCTCATTATGGGTCTGGTCGTGACCTTGACGCCCGTGGCTTTTGACCGTCTTCTGCCCGGCACCCAGCAAAAGGCGAATGCTGAAAATCTGGCCGTGGCCTTGCGCCAGGCGCGTTCCTCCGCCATTCGCGCCAACCAGGATCAGGTAGTGATCGTTGACGTGGCGGATCACTGGTATCGCATTGGCGCCGATGGCGACCAGGAGGTCATAGACGGCGATATCAAAGTGCATTTGCAAACTGCCGAGGTGGAGCGTCTCGGCGAGACGCAGGGCGCGATCCGCTTCTTTGCCGACGGCACCTCGACTGGCGGCCGGGTCTGGTTGGATGGTGAAAAACGCGATTATTTTGTCTATGTGGATTGGCTTACGGGCCGTGTGGAAATTCGGGAAACCCCCCATGACTGGGATCAGGTCGAGGGGCTTTACGCTTCTTGAGGTATTGGTGTCGGTGGCCATTTTAGCGGTGGCCATGACGGCGATCATGCAGTCCTTTTCCCAGGGCTTTTTCACCCTGCGCAAAACAGAAGGTTATGCGATTGCCACCTTGCAAGCCCAATCAAAGCTGGCAGAAGTGGGTCCTCTAATTCCTGTTGCGCCAGGCTTTCATAACGGTGAGTACGAAAACGGTTACGAGTGGCAGGTGGATATTCAAGAAACCGGATTGCCGGCGCCCGTGGGGAGCAACGTGGCTTTGGACTCGGGTGAAAGACCGGGCAATCTAAAGGCCTATGCCATAACGGTTTCAGTAAGCTGGGACGAAAATCAAGAGGTCAAGCTCCAAAGCACACGGGTGATGGTCGGGCAATGAAGCGAGAGGTCGCCCAGAAAGGGATTAGGGTATTGAGGTCGGGGCGCCGGTCGTCATCCGGGTTCACCCTGATCGAGCTCCTCATGGTTTTGACACTGCTTGGCATGGTTTCGCTTGCTTTGTTCGGCGGCCTGCGGTTTGGCGCGCGCGCTTGGGAGGCGGCTCAGTCACACAGCCAGTCCCTCAGCGATATTGAGATTGTCCAGAACCTTTTGCGGCGCCAGGTATCGGAAATAGTCCAGCCCGAGCCCAATCCGGACCGACGAAATTCACCGAAGGGGCCACCGCGCTTTTCCGGAAAGGCAGAGAATGTATCTTTTACCACCTACTTCCCAAATCACCGGCGGGTGGGAGGCCTAAATTTCTTCCGCATCAACTTGACCGAGGCGGAAAACGGTATGGCACTAAAACTTAGTTGGCGCCTCTACAATGCGGATGGCAGCGAATATCTCAATGGAGAGGGGCGAGAGACCAGAATTCTCTTAGACGGCCTGCAATCGGCGGTCTTTTCCTACTATGGGCGCGGTCCTGAGGATCGCGAGGCCATATGGCACGAGGAATGGCCCAAAGGCGAAGATCTGCCCCAGTTAATCCGTCTCAACTTGACTTTTTTAGAGGATGATAGCCGTTATTGGCCAGAACTTATGATTGCTCCTAGAGCTCCGAGCGCGCGCTGAAGAGGTATTGGTGTTAAAAATCCCTGTTTTCAGCGGATTTCCTCGGAACATTAAAACTTCCCCATCGTTAACAAAGAATTCAGTTTTATTTACAATTTTATATAAATTGGAAAAAGTTTGGTGCAGGCATCATATTTCTAATAATTCTTGGGGCAATGCCATAGAAAACCCATAATTTTCATTAGAATAGGGGCCTGTTGGAATCTTGTTGCCTTTTGGGAGAACCGACGGAGTAACCTGCGGTGCCGAGCTAATTTCGCTTAGCTATTGGCAGACTAACGATAATATAGTGAAATATTATATCTATGCTCCATGGTGTAACCCTTCGATGGGATGTTGGGGGTAAGGACGCGGATGTTTGAGCCGATAGTCAATCCGGTTCGCCGATTCTTCAAATGGTGGGGCTCTGAACTCAAGAGCTGCCTGCCAAGGACTCTGCGTCGGCTCTTTGACCGCAAATATAGCCAACTGATCGTCGAGTTTTTGGACCGCCAGGCGGTGATCCGTCGCACCGAACCGGCGGGAAACACCTCGTCGAGTGGTTCGACAGGCCAAGGGTCGCAGGTGCTCGGCGAGATCCCGCTAACCAATCCCTCTGATTTGGACCGGTCTCGCGAGGTTTTACGTGAGTGCCTGGACGGCGTTCGGCTGGACCCGCAGGGAATCGTTCTTCGTTTGCCCAAGTCACAGGTGCTGCGTCGGACCCTGGATTTGCCCGCCGCTGCCCTTGAAAATCTCCGTGATGTCCTCTCCTTCGAAATGGATCGTCATACTCCCTTTAAAGCCGAAGAAGTCTATTTCGATCATCGCATCCTCAGTCGTCGTGACGATCGGCTTTCCGTCGAGTTGGTCATGGTGCCACGGGTTTCCGCCGAAAAGGTGGTGCGCCTAGCCTGCGATTGGGGTTTAAAACCTTCACGAGTCGGTGTGGAAGGTGAAGCGCCAGCCTCCTTCCGCCTCTATCCGGACGTCTCCAGCGGTTCCAGGCCCCGCTTGGCGTCGGCCTTGACCGTCGCGTTAGCCCTGGTGGCTATTGGTCTTTTTGCGGCGGCCTTCTATTTGCCTTTGGAAGGCAAAAGGCAGCACCTTGCCCTGCTCCAGTCCGAGCTGGCCGCTGCCCAAAAAAAAGCACAAAAGGCCCAGACGGTCCGCGAAGAAGTTGAGCAACGACTGGCGAGCGGCGCCTTTTTGGTGGAGCGCAAAAAAAACCGGCCCCCCATCAGCCAGGTCATGGCGGAGGTGACGGAACTATTGCCGGACCACACCTGGGTTCT
Organism: Pseudomonadota bacterium; assembly: GCA_039028695.1. GTDB lineage: Bacteria > Pseudomonadota > Alphaproteobacteria > Kiloniellales > Kiloniellaceae > JANQKX01. The sequence continues at coordinate 4,770 of JBCCHN010000008.1, read as the reverse complement.
GCAGTTCGGGTGGCGCGAGGGCCGGCTGGTTCTGGCAGGCTACTCCGGCAAAGCGACCGAGCTAATCGGTTTGTTGGAGCGCTCGGCCCTGCTGGACGAGGTCCAGTTTAACTCCCCCGTCACCGCCGATCCGCGTATCGGATTGGATCGATTTAATCTCACGGCCACCGTGGCCGATACGCCGGAATCCTGAGCGATGGCCAGATCAGCGCCGAGCAATGGGCCCTTTGATAGCCCCCTTACGCCGCTCCTTAGCCGACTGGCGGCGATTGGCTTGCTGGTCGTGGTTATCTTGGCCATCTTGGTGTTGTTTGCCCAGCCCCTGCAAAAGTCCTATGCGGAAGTGGATTCAGCCATTGAGGAAGCCGAACTGCTCAAGGCTAAATTCGAGGGGATTGCCGCCAGCCGCAAGGCTCTGGAAAAGCAGCTCAAAACCTTAAGACGGCGGCAAGGAGAAAGCGGATTTTATCTGGAGGGCTCAACCGATGCATTGGCCGGGGCGGCATTGCAGGAAAAGGTGACCAACATCGTCGAATCGGCAGATGGCCAGCTCCGCTCGGTCCAGTCGTTGCCGGTTGGGACCGATAATGGCTTTGAAAAGGTGGGCGTACGGGTCCAGATGATTACCAACGTGGAGACTCTTTTTCGGGTGCTATACGAGTTGGAAGCAGGCGAGACATTTTTGTTTGTGGAAAATCTAGATATTCGAAACCAAAGAGCACGGCGGCGGAATAACGAAAACGCGGGTCCGCCTGATCTGGCTGTGCGATTTGATCTCTCTGGGTTTTTACGGCCGGAGGCGGGATGAGCAAGACTGCGACCATGGCTGGCGGATCTGCTTACCGCCTACCTTTGCTGCTCGCAGCTGTCTGCGGCCTTTTAGGCTGGTTTGTCTGGGCGCAGCTTGGCGAATCCGAGCCTGGTCGCTCTGGCTCCGCCGAGGCAAAATCCGTTGTGGCTGCGGCCGAAGTCCCGGACTTACCACCACCGCCGGATTATCAAATGCCGCCATTGGAGGAGTTCTCCATCGTCATTGAGCGGCCCATTTTTTCTCAATCCCGCCGCCCGACTGAAGTGGTGGCCGAAAAAGCCACGCGCGAAGTGGTTCGGGAAAAGCTTAAGTTTACCCTTAAAGGGATCATCATCACCGACGGAGAGCGCCGCGCACTCCTTAGCCCGGAAGATGGCGGCAAAGACATAACCTTGGTTGAAGGGGATGAAATCAAGGGATGGACCTTGGGTACGGTGGAAAGCAGCCAGGTTATTTTTCGTCGAGGAGCTAAAGAAACGGTTCTGTCTTTAACTTTTGATGCCGCCCCTGCGTTTAATCCCGAATCAGACCGCCGATCAAAACGATCGGAACGTCGGAAAAGACGTCAAAATCGGCAATTGCAAGAAGAACAGGCCGAACTGGATGACGATGCGGGTGAAGCTCAGCAATAAGCCCCAACCGCAGAGGCTACTTGCTTTCTCGGTGCGCTCACATTCCTGTTAAATGATTCCCTACCGCCACATTGCTGCCCCTTTTCCAAGTTTTTATGATTAAACAATGGGATTGCAGCGAATCCAAAGATTCGAGTAGAAGAACGTCGTCGAAGGTGTCGACTGGGGGGCTGCGCCGAATCTACGGGCGCTAGATCGAAGGGGAAATGCCGTGCCTGGCCTGACTTTAGCACGTAGCTGCGGGCGTAATTCAGCGATTGCTGTGGTTCTTTTGGGTCTTTTCGTGGGCGCATGTCAAACCACACCCCGCGGCGGCCCCTCAGAAGAGCCGGCACAAGCGTCCCAAAGCCAAATCGACGTCGAAACATCTCAGTCTGCGGACGTTGAGACAGCGACCGCCGCGCCGACTCCGGTGGTGGAAGGCCAAGATACGGGGCGTTCGGGCCTGGCAGGCCCGGAAGTCTATCTTGGGTCCGGCGCTATTGTTTCGGCCGGGCGTGGTGGGGAGCCGACCCTCGAAGGAGGGCAGGTCACGCTTAATTTTGCCGGCGCGGATATTCGCGAGGTCATCGACGTCATTCTGGGCGATACCTTGAACGTGAACTACGTTGTCGATCCGGTCGTGCAAGGTACGGTAACCGTGCGAACCAGCGATCCCATTCCCAGGTCGGCGGTGATACCTGCTTTGGAAGACATTCTCGCGCTTAATGGGGCGACGCTTACTCTATCGGAAGGCCTTTATAAGGTGGTGCCGCTCGATCAAGCCGCCACCGGCCTCACCGGGGCGCGGGTCAACGGGGATGTGGGGGCTTCCAGCGGTGGCTTCGGGGTCAATATCATCCCCTTGAGCTTTGCTTCTGCCGAGGCGTTACGAGAGGTATTGGAGCCCTTTGTCGGACCAGGCCGTACTCTTAGAGTTGATCCGGCGCGAAATATTCTCATCTTCTCCGGCAACTCCGCGGAAGCCCGAGACCTTGCCGAGATGGTCAAGATCTTCGATGTGGATTGGATGGCCGGTATGTCCTTTGGCCTCTTCCCCTTGGAGGTCGCCGAACCCACGGCGCTAATTGCCGAATTGGAACAGGTCTTTGCCCAGGGCGGCGCGGCAGGCCTGGCCGGCTCCATTCGGTTTGTGCCGGTGGAGCGTCTGGGCGCCATATTGGTTATTGCTCCTCAGTCTGGCTATTTGCAGCAGGCGCAGAACTGGATCGAGCGCCTGGATCGGGGCAACGAAGGGGCCGGGCGCCGTATCTTTGTCTACTATGTGCAAAATGGCCGGGCGGCGGACTTGGCGCAGATTCTCACGCAAATATTTGACGGTGGCTCGTCGGAGTCAGTTTCTGCTGTTCAGCAGGCCTCTCTGGCTCCCGGTTTTGCCTCCGCGGATATCACCGACCCTGACCTTACAGAGGACGAGCTTGAAGAGAACATTGAGGTCAGCCGCGCAGTTAGCGGTGATTCCGATGGGGAAGGTGTCAGTTTGGTCTCCAGCGGGGGCGATATTCGGGTAATTGCCGATGAAACCAAGAATGCCTTGGTGATCCTGGCTACCGCAGGCGAATATCGAATGATCGAGGCCACACTCGAGCGCTTGGATATTCAACCTCTGCAAGTCTTGATCGAGGCGACCATTGCCGAGGTCACTTTGAACGACCAATTGAATTTTGGTTTGCAGTGGTTCTTCAGCGCCGGAAATAACTCCTTCACCTTCTCCAGTTTGGACACGGGCGATATTGCTTCGTCCTTTCCCGGGTTTTCCTATGCCTTTGGTGGCGCGGATGCGCGGGTGACGCTCAACGCCTTGAGCCAGATCACAGATGTGAATGTGATCTCGTCACCGCAATTAATGGTTCTGGACAATGAGACGGCCAAGTTGCAGGTGGGTGACGAAGTGCCAATCGCTACCCAATCCGCCGTTTCGGTGACAGATGCTGATTCGCCGGTGGTCAACGAAATCGAGTTTCGGGACACAGGTGTAATTTTGGATGTGACACCGCGCGTGAATTCCGGCGGATTGGTGGTGCTCGATATTATTCAGGAAGTCAGCGACGCCATCTCTACAGATACCTCCAGTATCGATTCACCGACCATTCAGCAGCGGCGGATCGAGAGCACTGTGGCAGTGCATTCAGGGGAATCAGTGGCGCTGGGCGGCTTGATCCGAGATCAACAAACAGATGGCGTGACAGGGGTTCCTTTACTGTCGGATGTACCTGTATTCGGCAATCTCTTCAAAACCACCTCGACCACGACGGTTCGGACCGAGCTCTTGATCCTCATCACGCCGCGTGTTGTGGGCAGCCGGACGGAATCCCGCGACGTTACTGAAGAGCTGCGCGGACGCCTGGATGCCATTGAGCCGTTGGAACACAAGATCCAATAAGATCCCAATGTTTGGCTTTTTTCTCCCTGGTGGTACCTGGCAACAGGCCAGAGTGCATTTCTTAGGCTCTGAAACATGCCGGTAAGTGGCCACCAGTCTAAGATATCTTTGCCAAAATCATCTCAAGAAAAACAATCGCTCTCTTTTGACGTGATATCAGTTTTGCCGCAGCGTAGATCCAGGTAGCGAGCAGGTCGTTGCCGGTGAACTTTACTATGCCCTATGCCGTCAAATATCGAATTATCATGATTTCAACAGACCCAATCCTGCCCAAAATCCACTAATTATTAAATTCTATTAATAAAGGGCTGCCTTTTTATTGTCACATTTTTCGGTGTAAACAGAAAATGCAATATCCGCGCCGTTTTTACATAGGCGAGCACATCAAAAAATGCATAGCTGGGATGTAAAGATAGAATTTGTGAATCTTTTCCAGACTGCTAAATAGGACTCCAATATCTGAAACTACCGGGGTCATCCCGGCCCTATTGGAGTGTAATGCCATGATCCGCTATCTCTTCACCAAAACCGACTGGAAAACTGACGGCAAGTTCGGGCGCCGGGTGGCGTCTCCCGGTAACATCGATCCGAAATTGCTTCACCTGATGGTAGCCCGTTACGTCTAACGGCCTCTAGTATCGGGAGAATAGGCCCTGTTGGCTAAAACTCCATAGCCCATCTAAGGCTGTGGAGACCCAATCAAAAAAACCGCCGCGGCTTATAGGCTTGCGGCGGTTTTTGCGTTTCTGCTGGCTTGCGTATAGGTGCTCTTACTGTTCCTCCTCCGCGCCAAAGAGTTTGTCGAGGCCCGATTCCAGAGAATTGACGGCGCCACCGACCACGCCGGTGCTCTCCTTTGGTTTTTGGCTCACGGTTAGGTCCGCAGGCGCTTTGGTGTCGGCAATAGCCATAAAGGCCACGGGGCAGGGAGCCTCTTTGCCGCC
>JBCCHN010000007.1:0-83198 GCA_039028695.1 Pseudomonadota bacterium | reverse complement strand
GGCTGCAAAATTTTGACGATTATTCGTCATCTTTAGCGTATATTCGCCATTGTTATTTTTAGACCCGGTTCAAGACAGGGGGTAATGGTTCCGGTTTTGGCGGGCTCTTGACAGGAAGGTCGCAACGATGGGCAAAAACTCAAGTGATGGTGAAGCTGTCCAAATTGCCTTTATTTTGGTTCCACGATTCAACATGGTCGCTCTAACGACCACGATTGAGCCTTTGCGCGTGGCAAATTATTTGAGCGAGGGGATGCTTTACGATTGGGTTTTTTATTCCCCCGACGGGGGTGCGGTTGCCGCCAGCAACGGCATGGAGGTTGCAACCCAACCCCTCCCCAAAGGACTTTCCGGCTTGGACATGGCTATCGTTTGCGCGAGCTGGAATGCAGAGCAATACGAAAACCCCGAGCTCTTTGCCTGGCTCAGACGTCACGACCGTCTGGGCGTTACGATCGGTGCCATGGACATCGCCACCTATATCCTCGCCCGCGCTGGGCTTTTGTCCGGCCACCGGGCTGCGGTTCTTTGGTATTGCGCCCGTGCCTTTGCCGAGCGATTCCCCGAGGTTGAGGTTGAAGAACGGCTGTTCACTGCGGATCGGAACCGTATCACTATCGCTGGTGGCACCGCTGGGATGGATGCGATGTTGCAAGATATTGCCAGGCGCTTTGGCGGCGCCTTGGCGCAAGAAGTAAGTGAGCATACCTTGCACGGGCCCATTCGCAGCGGTGATGCGCCGCAACGTAGCCTACCCACGGCCCGAGAGGAGATTCTTCACCCGGTTGTGCGCACAGCCATCCATCATATGGAAGGCAACATTGAAGAGCCCCTAGCGATCCCTGACATCGCCAAAGCCGCGGGCGTCAGCCAACGCAAGCTGGAGCGTATTTTTCGCAAGGTCGCCGGCTGTTCAGCCAGTCGTTATTACCAGGCCCTGCGGTTGCAGCATGCCTTGGTGCTGCTCAACAACACGGATCTTTCCATTCGCGAAATCTCCTTGGCGAGCGGCTATGCCAGTTTGTCCCACTTTGCCAAGTCTTTTGCCAAGAAGTACGGCAAGCGGCCTCGAGATTGTCGGGAGTCCTGGCCCCAAAGCGATCCCCAACCCCACTGGCCGGGCGTTTTGGTGTCCCTGGGCGAAAATCGCCCACCAGTTCACGGGAAGGGCTTCTAACCCTCAGTACTGAGTTTGCCGATCTTGTTCCAGGCCTGAGCAACGGCGACCAGGCCCGCATCCCTTTCTTTGGAAAGCTGTGAAAAGCCGCGGTCGTTATCGAGGCGCTCACAGGCTGACACCAAGGTGTCCCTAAGTTCTTTGCTCAGTTCCGGCGCTTCAAGGCGGGTCCAGGGTAACTTAAGCGCAGGCCCGAATTGATCCAGACAATAGGCCATGCCGCCCTCGCCGCCGCCGATGTGATAGGTAAAGCAGGGGCCGGCAAAGGCCCAGCGTGGGCCGGGCCCGTTGACCATGGCAATATCGATCTGCTCCGGCGTGGCCTCGCCGTTCTCAATCATGTGTAAAGCTTCGCGCCAGACCGCTTCCTGCAGGCGCGTGGCAACAAATCCGGGTACCTCCTTCGTCAGGATCAAAGGCGCCTTGCCGCAGAGACGGTAAAAATCCGCGGCCCAGGTTAGGGCCGCCGGGTCGGTTTTTTCTCCGCCCACCATCTCCACCAGGGGCAGCAGGTAGGGCGGATTAAAGGGGTGGGCGACAACGGTGCGTTCTGGTGTGGCGCATCGGGCTTGAATGTCCGTCATGGAAAGGCCGGAGGTGCTGGAGGCGATGATCACACCGTTCGGGACCAGGTCACCCAATTTTTCATAAAGGGCTTGTTTGATCTCCAAAACTTCTGGCACGGACTCTTGCACGAAGTCCGCCTTCTGAACCGCGGCGGCCAGATCGCTGGTTGTGGTGAGGCGCTCCGGCGAGGCACCCTTGGCCAGACCGATTTGGGCAAGGCAGTCCCATGCCGTGTCGATCAGCCGAAGGAGGGAGCCCTTTTCACTGGGATCATGCAAATAGCAGACAACGTCATAGCCCTTGGCCAAAAAGTGAGCGGCCCAGCCGCCGCCGATGGGGCCGGCGCCGATGCATGCAATGCGTTTAACTTGCTCCGCTGGGATGTGTGTCATCTGTTAATTCGTCCCTAACCGTTATTATTGACCCTTAAAGACGGGCGCTCGTTTTTCCACAAAGGCGCGAATGCCTTCGGCGGAATCTTCCGATCTCAACATTTTGCGATAGGTCGGTAGGTCGCCCTCGCGCATGGTGCGAAAGGCGCCTTCCACACTCTCCGCCTCAATGGTACGTAGCACTTCCTTGACGGTCTGCAGGGCTAGAGGGGCAGACTCCGCCAGCTGATCGGCCCAGGCCCGCGCTTTGTCCATGAGCTGATCGGCGGGTACGATGGCATTGACCAAGCCATAGCGGGCCGCTTCCTCGGCCGGCATGCGGCGGCCCAAGAGCAGCATTTCCATGGCGATGTTGTGCGGTATACGCCGTGGCAGGCGTTGCAGCGCGCCGGCGTCGGGCACGATCCCCAATGGCATCTCTGGCAGCGCGAACTCCACATGCTCGGCGGCGATGATCAGATCGCATCCCAAGGCAATCTCAAACCCACCGCCGATCGTCAAGCCGTTCAATGCCGCGATCACCGGCTTGTTCAGAACCCAATTCTCGGTGATACCGGCAAAGCCGCCGAAGACGGCGCCTTCTTGCTCCCACCAATTATCGAGCTGCTGATCGCCACTGTCGACGGATTTTAGATCCCATCCCGCGGAGAAGATCCGCTCGCCGCCGCCGGTGATGATGCCGACCCAAAGCTCCGGGTCCTCATGGAGGGTGCGAAAAGCCTCGCCGAGGGCCTTGCTGGTATCATGGTCGATAGCATTCACCTTGGGTCGGTCCAAGGTGATTTCCAGCACTCGGCCCCGGCGGACGGTTTTGACGGCCTCATTCGCCTCGGTCATAACTTTTATACTCCCTCATGAGCCGCCTCAGCGGTCTTTTGTGTGCTTGGCGTGGTGATGATCTATCAAGGACCAAACCATAAATCCAGCTAGGCAAAATTGGTGTTTTACGACAGAAAAGGGGATTATTCGACAAAGCTTTAGGTTCAGGTTGAGGAAGCGCGATGGACGGGCACCGCGAGAGGTGATTTGGGTCTCTGTCGAAACATCGCCAATTTTTGTCGAATTCCGCCATATCAAAGTATCGGTACGTGAGAAAAATCTTCTAGGGTCCTAAAGCACTTGCCCCGGCGGGCAAACCTTTAACACAGGCCTCTTTTTAAACTGTCCTCTAACGAGGGCCCATGGCGAAGCATAGAAAAAGCATCTAAAGCGGAGACGGATAATGGATCACCTCTTGTCAGAAGAGCAACGCATGCTGCAGGGCACCTTCGCGTCCTTTGTCGCCCAAGAGCTTGCGCCCCACGAGGCGGAGGTGGATCGCCTAGGTCATGTGCCCGAAGGCCTGGGCAAAAAGATCGTTCAAAAGGCGTTGGGCCTGGGTCTTTATGCTGCAAATCTGCCCGAATCCGTGGGCGGTGGCGGGTTGGACTATGTCAGTTTGGCCCTGATGGAGCGGGAGTTCGGCAAGACCTCCTTTGGTTTGCACGGCTTTGTTCACCGGCCTTCCGAAATCTTGATGGCCTGTGAGGGAGATCAGGTCGAACGCTATTTGATGCCCTGTGTGCGGGCGGAGAAGAAAGAGTTCTTTGCCTTGACGGAACCGGGGGCCGGTTCGGACATTATGTCCATGGCGACAAAGGCACGCCGCGACGGTGAAGACTGGATCATCTCCGGCTCGAAACATTTTATCAGCAGCCCGGTGCAGGCCAATTTCGCCATTCTATTCGCCGCGACGGGTGAGGACGAGACGCCTCGGGGGCCGCGCAAACGGGTCACCGCCTTTCTGGTGGATGCGGGGCTGAAGGGCTTTTCCATTGAACGGGGACCGCGCTGTGCCGCGCAACGGGCCTATCAGACTTTCCAGCTTTCCTTCGACGAGGTGCGGGTGCCGCAGACAAACATTTTGGGCGAGGAGGGTAAGGGCCTGGAACTGGCGGAGAAATGGCTGCGCATGGGTCGGGTCTGGGTGGCGGCCGGCTGTTGCGGCCGGGCCGAACGCTTGCTGGATCTGGCCAAGGATTGGGCGGCCAGTCGCCGTCAATTCAACCAGCCCATCGGCAAGTTCCAGGGGACGTCTTTTAAGCTGGCGGACATGGCCACCGAATTGTCCGCGGCCGACCTTTTGGTGTGGAACGCAGCCCGCAAGGCGGATTTGGGGATCATGGAAGGGGACGATGCGGCGAAAGCCAAACTCTATGCTGCTGAAATGGTAGGGCGCGTGGCCGACAATACCGTGCAAATCTACGGCGGCATGGGATTGATGGAAGATCTGCCCGTCGAGCGATTGTGGCGCGATGCCCGTTTGGACCGTATCTGGGACGGCACCTCGGAAATTCAGCGTCACATCATCTCCCGCTCCCTCCTGCGCCCTTTAGGCGCTTAGAGCCTGGGCAAAGTCTCACATAAAGGGCCACATCCGCCATGACAGCCTTGCGACGGCTCAACATGGAGCGCTTTTTCAACCCGCGCCATATCGCTTTTCTCGGCGGGCGTAGCGCTGAGTTTGCCGCTCGACAGTGTGTGGCTAGCGGCTTTGAGGGGCATGTCTGGGGGGTCAATCCCACGCGTCGGGAGATGGCCGGTCGGCCCTGCTATGCCAGCGTCGAGGATTTGCCGGAAGGACCCGATGCGGTTTTTCTTGCCGTGCCCAGCGATAGGGCTGTTCAGGCGGTGGCGGCCCTGCGGGACAAGGGCGCGGGTGGTATTGCAAGCTTTACCGCCGGTTTTGGCGAGCTAGGCGCCGAGGGCCGCAATCTGGAGCGGGACTTGGTGCGGTCCTGTGGCGACATGGCTCTGGTCGGCCCCAACTGTTCGGGCGTTTTGAACTATGTGAAAAATGCGCCTCTGTGGCCCTTTGACCACGGTGGCCGCCCGACGGACCGAGGGCCCGCCTTCATCACCCAGAGCGGCATGCTGGGCAACACGGTGACCATGAACGAGCGGGCGCTGGATTTTTCCTATGTGATCAGCTCGGGCAACCAAGCCATGTTGGGCGTGGAAGACTTTTTAGATTTTTTAATCGATCAACCGGCTGTCAGCGCCATTGGCCTTTACATTGAGGGCTTACGGGATGTTGAACGCTTTGCCCAGATGGCGGTGCGTTGTTTGAGGGTGGGCAAGCCCATCGTGGCGCAAAAGGCCGGCAGTTCCCAGATTGGCGGTCAGCTGACGCTCACCCATACAGGCTCGCTGGCCGGGTCCGAGCGTTTGTACCAAGCCCTGTTCGACCGTTTGGGTGTCGTTACGGTGGATTCGCCGGTTCAGATGATCGAGGCCCTAAAATTCGTCACGGTCGCTGGCATTCCCGCGGGCAACCGGGTGGCGGCCCTGACTTGTTCGGGCGGTGACTCAACCATGGTGGCGGATGCGGGCGAACGAGAAGGCTTGGATTTTCCCCGACCGGCTGCGGCGGTGTCACGGATATTGCGTGAGCAGCTTCCGCCCATTGCTACGGTCTCCAACCCCCTGGACTACACCACACCTTTGTGGGGACAAGAAGAAAGGCTGGTCGAACTCTTCAAAGGTTACTTTTCCGACTCCTACGACGCGGCGCTTCTGGTGCAGGACTATCCGACCCGGGTGGGAGGTCGAAGTTACGACCCTTATCTTGCCGACGCGCGCGCCTTTCAGGCGGCAACCGCGGCGGTAGGTCTGCCGGCCGCGGTCTGTAGCATCTTACCCGAGACAATGGATGAGAGTATTGCCGCCGATCTGGCGCAACGGGGTTTGGCACCACAGCAAGGATTGACCGATGCCATTACAGCCATGGCCGGTGCCGCCCGTTTCGGCGCCTTGCGACGGAACGCGCAATCAGATGAGTCTTTCGAGCGGCTCTCGGTACAGGCTGTACCGCCCCTACCACAGGAATCCGTGCTGCTGGACGAATGGGAAGCCAAGTCGCTGCTGCGCGACGTCGGCCTGCCGATCCCGTCGGGCCGCCTGACGACAGCAGGGGAGGCCCCTGACGCCGCGGCTGAGCTTGGCTATCCAGTGGCGGTCAAACTGGTCGCGGCCGAGTTGCCTCACAAAACCGAAGCCGGTGCAGTCAAGCTGGGCCTGGAAAGCAAAGCGGAGGTCAGGCAGGCAGTCGCCCAAATCAAGTCGGCCGTGTTGGAACATTCGCCAGATTTAAACGCGGATCGCTTTTTGGTCGAGCGCATGGCGCCCAAGCCCGTTGGGGAGCTTTTGGTCGGATATCGCTTGGACGAGCTTTTTGGCCCCAGTCTGACCATCGGTGCCGGTGGCACCCTAACCGAGTTGTTGGCGGATGTGTCCCTCTTGCTCTTTCCCGTTGACCGAGCAGCGGTGGCTGAGGCTCTTCAAACGTTGAAAGTGCATCGACTCTTGAGCGGTTATCGCGGTGGGCCGGCGGCGGACATGGAGCACTTGGTCGATACTATCATGGGCATCGCCGCCTTCGCGAAGGAACCGGCGAACGGCCTGGTCGAATTAGATATCAATCCACTGATGGTTTGCGCCGAAGGGCCGTGGATCGTGGACTCGGTTATGCGCCGGGCAAGGTCAGCTTAATCAGCCCCTTGATGGGCGCGTTGGGATCGGCGGCCTTGCCCTTGCGCAATATAACGATCTGACCTCGGCGCGCCAGGAAGAGAGCCTGGTGACGCACCGCCGGCAGGTAGCGGCGCCAAAGGTCCGGCGGATCGAATTTTTTGGCCCGACTTTCGGCAATGCGCCGCGCGATCACCTGGGGGTCGAGGGCCGCACCGGGTTCGTCGGCGTTCAAGGCATCCAGAATCGCTGTGGCGATCGGATCCACCGATGCAGCGGGGGAGTCTGTCTCGGATAAATTATCGTTTATGGTCTCGGTCATCATGGCGGCTCCTTATCACAGGAAATCCGCCAAAGCGATTCCATTCGTGGCGGGGCCGACATAAACTCCCCACCTTATTGAGTGGGCCTCATGACCGACGGCGTCGCAAAGACATGGAGACCTCCCCGTTTCATAGTGAGATTGCCGCCGCGCTGCTTCTTGTGGGCGGTCACTTTCTCCTGTCCAGCCATCCCTTGCGGGCCCTGCTGATCGAGCGTCTCAAGCCAGAGGGGTTCCGGTTGGCCTATTCCTTCTTTGCCGTGGCCAGCTTGGTATGGCTGATCCTGGCCTATGGCGAGGCGCCCCAGGTCGCCCTTTGGCCGAGTCCCGCCTGGGGCCAAACTTTGGCCTTGTTGGTCATGCCCGTTGCCTCGATTCTTGTCTTTGCAGGCTTGACCACCCCAAACCCGACCATGGTCGGTGGCGAGAAAATTCTCAATGATACCGTCGTGGCTGCACGCGGTATTTTGACCATCACGCGGCATCCCTTTTTATGGGGTGTCACTGCCTGGTCCGTGACCCACCTGCTGGTCCTGGGGGATCTGGCTAGTGTGATTTTCTTTGGCAGCTTCGCGGTGCTCGCCCTCGGCGGCATGAGGCACATCGACTTGCGCCGCCAGCGGGATTTGGATGCTTCCTGGGCACCACTCCAGCTGACCACCAGCCTGCTCCCCTTGGCAGCGGTTCTGGCGGGCCGTACTCGGATTGATTGGAAAGGTATCGGCTGGTGGCGTCTTTTGGGCGGGCTGACGCTTTTTGTCTTTTTGCTGCAGCTTCACCCTTGGGTATTGGGAGCGTCGCCGCTGCACTGAGATGAGAATCTTATAAGGCTTCGCCCTTAACCAGGCGGGGAAGGTCACCGACCATCCCCATGGCATGCCGCATAAAAAGACGTTTGAGAGGCGGTGCATTGTTGATCGCGGCCAGACCCAGATCCCGCGCCAGGCGCAGCGGCCTCAGATCGTTTGAAAAAAGGCGGTTGAGGCCGTCCGTGGCCAGCATCAGGGCGGTGTTGTCGAGGCGGCGCCAGCGCTCGTAATGGTCTAAGATTTCCGGGCTTCCCACATCAAGTCCCAGGCGGCGGGCATCCACAATAACCTCCGCAAGTGCCGCAACGTCCCTCAGTCCTAGGTTCAAACCTTGTCCGGCAATGGGATGAATAACGTGAGCTGCATCCCCCACCAAGGCGAGGCGGTTGTCCTTATAGCGATGGGCATGTTGTAAGGACAGGGGATAGCTCCAGCGCCTGCCCGCCACAGTCAGTTGCCCCAAGGAATTGCCGAAACGCCGCATCAATTCATCTGAGAAGGCCCTATCGTCGAGGGCCATCATCGACGCGGTCAGCGCCCGTTGTTCGGTCCAAACCAGCGAGGACCGGTGACTCATTCCCTCCGGCCCCTGACTGGGCGCATCTGTCAACGGGAGGAGGGCAAAGGGTCCGGCAGGCAGGAAATGTTCGTGTGCCACCCCGTCATGGGACTTTTCATGCCAGATGGTGGCAACGATGCCGCACTGCGGATAGTTCCAGGACTCCAATCCGATACCCGCCGCTTGACGCAAGCTGGACTGACGGCCGTCGGCGGCTACTGCGAGGGAAGCGTCGATAATGCTGTCGGTTGCGGTTTGAGCCTGGACACCGCCGGTGTGGCGCTGCAGATCCCGCAAGGCCGACGGTGCCAGATAGGTGAGGCCGGATGTTTTTGAGGCCGCCGCCATTAAGGCGCGGCGCAAGTGGCGGTTCTCGACGATATAACCCAAGGGCCGGCCGTCCAATTCCTTACAATCATAGTGCAGGAAAAGGGAGGAGGCCCGCCCAGCCATGCCCCGGGGCTGTATTGCGCCGTCAGAAACCCGGATATCCGTGATGGGCGCCGCGTCTTCTGCGACTGCGGGCCATAGGCCGATGCCCGCCAGCATCTGCTGTGAGCCCCGAGCGATTGCGGAGGCCCGACCGTCAAAGGCATCTTCCTTGGCGACCTTGGGATCTTCCCGATCCACCACGGTCGTGGATACTCCGGCCTTGGCCAAGGCCAAGCCCAGAGATAGGCCCACCAAACCGCCGCCGACAATCAACACATCCGTCCGCATGATTATCCAAACCGCACTTTTTTCTAGCTTTGTCCGTCTCTCAAAAGGTCTTCCCGATTTGGGGGCCTGTCTAGGCTTAAAGGCTCATTGGTATTATTTTTTATGGTTAAAAATTATGCAATAAAAATGCATAGCCTATTAATTAGGCAATTTATGGATACTCAGCATGATACTTGATCCATTTTGGTCCCGTTTCTCGGCTTTTTGCACTGCAGCAAAATTGGCACGGAACTTGATAAGTAATCAGGGAAAGGCGCCGGGTTCGTCGGATGCCGATCGTAAAGGGGAGCAAGCAAGTGAGTTCATTCAGAAGAGTTTTAACGGTGGCGGCCCTAGGAGTGCTGGCGGCCCCGAGTCCGGTCCTGGCCGCGGTGAGCGATGAAACTGCCTTCATATTCAACAGTTTTTCCTTTCTGATCCACGGCGTGTTGGTGATGTTCATGGCTGCCGGTTTTGCCATGTTGGAAGCCGGCTTGGTACGGAGCAAAAATACCGCCGCGATCTGCTTGAAGAACATCGCGCTCTATTCGATCGCAGGGATCATGTTCTACGCCATCGGCTATAATCTCATGTATGTCGATGTGCCCGAAGGCGGCTTTTGGGGTAGCTTTGGCCTGGGGTACGGCAGTTCTGCCGAGGAAGTGACTTTGTTATCGTCGGAAGATTTGACCGACGCGGATCTGGCGGCGGTCACCGGCAGCGGCTATTCGGTGATGTCCGATTGGTTTTTCCAAATGGTTTTTGTTGCCACAACAGCCTCCATCGTCTCGGGAACTTTGGCGGAGCGCATCAAGGTCTGGCCCTTTTTGGTCTTTGTCGCCGTCTTGGCGGCAATCATCTATCCCATCCAAGGCTCCTGGAGCTGGGGCGGCGGGTTCCTGGCCGAGCTCGGCTTTTCCGATTTCGCCGGCTCCACGATCGTTCACTCGGTGGGCGGCTGGGCGGCTTTGATGGGCGCGCTTCTGCTCGGCCCGAGAAGCGGTAAATATGGCGGCAAACACGGGAGCTCAAAGGGCGCCGGTGTCAGTCCCATGCCGGGAGCCAACCTGCCGCTTGCGACCCTTGGCACCTTTATCTTGTGGATGGGCTGGTTCGGGTTCAACGGCGGCTCCCAATTGGCGCTCGGCTCGGCCGCTGATGTGACGGCCATGGCCATCGTCTATGTGAATACGAATATCGCGGCTTGCGGTGGGGTCTTAGCTGCTATGGCTACGACGCAGTTTTTATTCAAAAAAATCGATCTCACCATGTCCTTGAACGGCGCCTTGGCGGGGTTGGTTGCCATCACCGCGGGTCCGGATCTGACCAACCATTTCTTGTCTCTGCTGATCGGTGCGATCGGCGGTGCTCTGGCCGTAGCGGCGGTTCCCTTGCTGGACAAGCTGCGCATTGACGACGTGGTCGGGGCCATCCCGGTTCACTTGGTCGCGGGCATTTGGGGCACCTTGGCGGTTGCCATATTCGGCGGCGGCAGCTTCGTGGCGCAAATCACGGGCATCGTCGCGGTGGGTGTCTTTGTATGCCTTACCAGCGCGGCTACCTGGTTTGTGATCCGCCTGATCTTGGGCCTGCGGGTTGACCAGGAAGAAGAAGATCTGGGGCTGGACCGGTCGGAGCTCGGCTTGGAGGCTTACCCCGAGTTCGGGCGGGGCTCACAGATTCTCTAACTGAGAATCCTTATTTCTGCTCAAGGGTTTGAGTGGTTCGTTCCCAATTGGGACTTGGCGAGACTCGAGGAGGAGCGATAGCTTTTCCTCGAGTCGTAGCGCCATGGGCATCATTTAGCCACATTTTTAGTGTTAAATGGGGTTCGGCGCTGACCTGCCCAATGACCCTAGGCCAAATCGAGACCGGACCCGACCCTGGTGACAGACCGTCAAGATCTGCAAGCTTTCTACCCCTTCGGGCGCTTGAACCGCCTCTTAGAGGGGGTACCGACCGGCCTGTCTCCGGCGGCGGACGGTAAACCGATTTTGCTGTCCTTGGGTGAGCCCCAAAACCAACCGCCCGCCTTCGTCGCTGAAGAATTGTCCAGGGAGGCCGCCGGCTGGTCACGTTATCCGCCGCCCAAAGGCCAGGACACTTACCGGGACGCCTGCCGGGATTGGCTGATCCGCCGATATGGGTTGCCGGACGATATGCTGGATGCAAAACAGCACCTTTATCCCCTACCGGGTACCCGCGAAGGCCTGTTTTTTTCCGTTCTTTCCATGACGCCCCTTGTCGAAGCGGGGGCTGACCGACCGGCCCTGCTGATTCCCAATCCTTGCTACCACGTCTATGCCGGGGCTGCACTGGCAGCCGGTGCGGATCCCGTTATGGTGCCGGCGACTCGCGCCATCGGATTTTTGCCCGACTATGCAAGCCTTGACCCAAGGGACTTGGATCGGGCGGGCCTGTGCATCTTGTGCTCTCCGGCCAATCCTCAAGGATCGGTGGCGAATCTCGGACAGCTTAAGCACCTCATCACCCTAGCCAGGCAGCATGACTTTGTTGCTGCCTTTGATGAGTGCTATTCAGAAATTTACAGCACGTCTGCACCGCCTGGTGCTCTTCAGGCAGCCGCTGAACTGGGCGGTTCTCTGGACAACATTTTGGTCTTTCATTCCCTGTCCAAACGCTCCAGCGCGCCAGGCCTTCGGTGCGGTTTTGTGGCGGGAGATCCCAAATTGATCGCCCAACTGGGTTCGGCCTTGCAAATCGGCGGGGCCGGTGTGCCCTTGCCGGTTCAAGCAGCCGGCACCCGTTTGTGGCAGGACGAGGCCCACGTTGAGGTCAATCGGGAGCGCTACAATCGGAACTTTGACGTCGCCGAGCGCCTAATCGGTAGTCGCTTTGAGTTCGCCCGGCCGGCGGGTGGCTTTTTCTTGTGGTTGAACGTGGGCAATGGTGAAGAGGCAGCCAAGGCCCTGTGGCGCGAGGCCGCCATCAAAGTTGTGCCCGGCGCCTACATGAGCAAGGGGGAGGGGGCGGAAAACCCTGGAGATGCTTACATCCGGGTGGCCTTGGTCTATGACGCACCGCTGACCGAGGCGGCGCTGACGCGCCTGTGCCAAATTCTCTAGTCCTGTGAGAGGAAAATCATGAGCGAAAGCATCCGGCAAACCCGCTCTAAACTGTTGCCTCAGGGCACGGGCGATTTCCTGCGCGCCCGTGCATGTGAGGCGGGCGGTCTCTTGATCGGTTTGGCTGGGATCGGGATATTCGTGGCCTGCCTGACCTACAATCCCACAGACCCGTCCCTAAATCGCGCAGCTGAGGGAACCATTTCTAATCTTCTGGGTCGGCCCGGAGCGCTGCTGTCTGATGTGCTCATACAGTTTCTCGGGCTCGCCAGTTTTTTGATTCCACCTCTTTTGCTGGCCTGGAGTTGGCGTATCCTCAAAAGTCATCGTTTGCCCCGTTGGTTGGCGCGTCTTGCCTTGTTGCCCTTTGCTATTCTTTTGATGGCTATGGCTCTGGCCAACCTTCCGCCACCGGACAGCTGGCTACCGGAGACCACTCTGGGTGGCTCTCTGGGTCTGTTGCTCCTGCGCCATGCGGATCTTCTCTTGGGCACGGGCAGCGTGCTGAACGCGACCCTTGCCTTGATTATTGCCCTGCCGCTGCTGGCCTTTTGCTTTGGGCTGTCCGCGCGGGAGTGGGGGCGTATGGCCGCTGCGCTCGGACGCTTGGGAAGCGGCGCGAAACGCGGAATAGAGGATGCCGCTCATAAGGGCAACTCGGCTGCCAAAACCCTCAGGAACAAGAAGAAAGAAGGGCGCAAGGAACCCAGCCTTGGATCGGACGAGGATGCGGGCCTGCAAGATGGTGGCCTGGTGGATGTCAATTTCGAAGCGGAGCTCGACGCGCCTGCGGATGTGGCCGATCCATCGCCGGTGCCCAAGAAAAAGACCAAGGCGACAAAAGCCAAGGCAAAAAAAGCCGTCGGTGCGAAATCGGCGCAGGGTCGCCTTGATTTGGGCATGACCAATAGCGGTTATGAAACGCCGCCCCTCAATCTTCTTGGATTGCCTGCGCCCCATGACAGCGATCCAGCGCTGAGTCGGGACGCCTTGGAAAAGAACGCCCGCCTCTTGGAAGGGGTGCTAGAGGACTTTGGCGTTAAGGGTGAGATCATCAAGGTTCGGCCGGGGCCGGTGGTGACCCGCTATGAATTGGACCCGGCGCCCGGCACCAAGACCAGTAGGGTCGTCGGTCTGGCCGATGACATCGCCCGATCCCTTAGTGCTGTTTCTGTCCGGGTGGCGGTGGTACCCGGGTCCAGCTCAATCGGCATTGAGTTGCCCAACAAAAGGCGCGAGACCGTCTTCCTGCGCGAGGCTTTGAGTTCGGAGGCCTATGAAAGGGCCGGTGGCAAGCTGCCCCTGGTTTTGGGTAAGGACATCGGCGGCAATCCCATCGTAGTCGATCTGGCCCGCATGCCCCATTTGCTGGTCGCCGGGACCACGGGTTCGGGTAAATCGGTGGCCGTCAATGCCATGATTTTATCCCTGCTCTACCGCCTGGGGCCGGATAAGTGCAAACTCATCCTGATCGACCCCAAAATGCTGGAGCTCAGTGTTTACGAGGGCATCCCCCATCTTTTGGCGCCGGTGGTGACGGAACCCAAGAAAGCGGTGGTCGCCCTCAAATGGACAGTGCGCGAGATGGAAGACCGCTACCGGGCCATGTCGCGGTTGGGCGTGCGCAACGTGGAGGGTTACAACAGCCGCGTTGAGGAAGCTCAGCGCACCGGCGAGGTTCTGACCCGCAAGGTGCAGACCGGCTTTGATCCGGACAGCGGCCAGCCCATCATGGAAGAGCAACCCTTTGATTTGGAGGTTCTGCCGCAAATCGTCGTGGTCGTGGATGAATTGGCCGATCTGATGCTGGTTGCCGGTAAGGACGTAGAAGGCGCCATCCAACGCTTGGCTCAAATGGCCCGTGCCGCGGGAATTCACTTAATCATGGCCACCCAGCGCCCCTCGGTTGATGTGATAACGGGTACCATTAAGGCCAACTTCCCAACGCGGGTCTCGTTCCATGTGACCTCGAAGATCGATAGCCGGACCATTCTTGGAGAGCAGGGGGCCGAACAGCTCCTGGGTCAAGGCGACATGCTCTATATGGCCCAGGGCGGGCGGATTACCCGCGTTCACGGGCCGTTGGTCACGGACCAGGAGGTGGAAGATGTGGTGTCCTTCTTGAAAAAGCAGGGACAGCCCTCCTATATCGAAGAGGTCACGCAAGAAGAAGAGCCCGAACTTGATGCCATATCATCGGGCGGCAACAGCGGCGACGAATTGTACGACCGTGCCGTGGCCCTTGTGCTGCAGCACCGCAAGGCCTCCACGAGCTTTGTCCAGCGCCACTTGCAAATCGGCTACAACCGGGCCGCCCGCATCGTGGAGCGCATGGAGGCTGAGGGGGTGGTTAGTGCCGCCAATCACGTGGGCAAGCGGGAAGTCCTGCCGCCCGGCGGGGATGCCTGAGATAAGGCCGAAAAAGTCTTGGAGATCATGAGCTAGATGAAACGACTTCTCTGTTTGCTGGGCACCCTATGCCTCTTGGCCTTTGGGGCAGGCGGGCAAGGTGCGCTTGCGTCTTCTTTGGTGCAGAGCGTCGCTCTCACCCAGGAGGATCAAGCCCATTTGGACCGGGTGGAAGCCTACCTCAATCAACTGGGCAGCTTGCAGGCCCGCTTTGTGCAAATCTCCTCCAACGGTGCTTATGCGGAAGGCGAGGTGCTGGTTGACCGGCCCGGCAAGATGCGCTTTGAATACGATCCGCCCCAGACCATCCTTTTGATCGCCAATGGCCTCAGCCTGCTCTACTACGACCGGGAGCTCAAGCAATCCAGCTACCTGCCTTTGTGGGAGACGCCCCTTTGGTTCCTGGTGCGTGAAGAGGTGAAATTGGGCGGCGAATTGGAGGTCGTGTCTATCGAACAAGCCCTTGGTACCCTGACCTTAAGCATGCGCGATGCGGATTCCCCTGAATTGGGACAGGTGACTCTCATCTTCTCCGACAATCCCCTATCCCTGCGCAAATGGGAAATTACCGATGCACAAGGGGTGCTCACCCAGGTCTCGCTGATCAACCCGCAATACGGCGTCGAGATCGATGAGGAAAAGTTCAATCACAATTCCCTCAGCGTGGACGGCAGCAAGGGCGACAATAGGCGATAGTCATCGCGTCCATCCCGCGAAGGAAGCTAAAGCCCTCAATCCCGTTGTGACTGAAAAGGCCGGAGGACAAGCCTGAGAAGGCTCTGATCGCCGCCGCTGTTCTCCACGCCTATGGTCATATCCATCTGGCGCTGAAAGCTGCTGCGCGAGCCGAACAGAGGGTCCCAAAACGAAAAGATGGTCCCATAGTTGGAATCCGTGTGGCGGCGCAGAGCATGGTGATGCACCCAGTGGAGAGCGGGCGTGATGATCAGCGTCGACAGGCCTCTTTCAAAGTCGCTCGGCAGGCGCAGGTTGGAATGGTGAAACAGCGCGGCCATAAGAACCAAAGCCTCGAAAAGCACAATGGCCGGCCATGGGATATCGAACAGCCAGATGATTGCGGCCCGCGCCGTGGCCGACAGCAAGACTTCGCCGAAATGGAACCGGAGCGCCGATGTGGTGTCCAGGAATGCATCGAGGTGATGGACCTGGTGGAAGCGCCACAAAAACGGGATCACATGATTGGCCCGGTGCCACCAATAGATCAAAAAATCCAACAAAAGAATGTCGGCCAATAAGACCCAGCTGACGTGCCAGTCTTCGGGCCGCCACCCCGAGGCGTTTTCGCTGACCCAGATTGAAAAGGGTAAAATGATCAGGGGGCTGATGGCAAAATTGATTAGCCAAAGTCCGAGGTTTCGCCCCAAGCGGCGCCATGCCGCTGCATGCTTGAAGACCGCCCGCGCCGCTGGCCACAGGCGCTCGCCGGCAAACAGAGCGAGCAAAACCGCAAAGACCAGATAGCCTTTCCACAAAATCCATTCTTGCGGCGTTTCGGTCATGGCATTGGCCTTGATTTTTCATACCCTCGCGGGCAACTCTATATAGGGTGCAGACGCACGTTGTTTCAAGAAAATCTGTTGCTTAGCAGCCTTGTGTTTAACGACTTTGTGAACTAGGTATGGAGCATGATCCAAGATAATTTAACGCCTATAATCGGCCTGCCGGCGTGTGTGCGCACGCTGGATGATATGCCTTATCACATCCTGGGTGATAAATATGCCCGGGCGGTAGCAGTCTCCGCAAAATGCTTGCCGGTCATGCTGCCGTCTCTTGGAAATTTGATCGATTTTGAGGAAACGATCGGCCGGCTCGACGGTCTGTTGGTCACCGGCTCGCCCTCAAATGTTCATCCAGAACTATACCGCACGCCGGTCAGCAAAGCCGCCGAGCCTTTCGATGAAGAACGGGACGCCACCTCGTTGCCGCTCTTGGCTGAGGCGATCCGGCAGGGGATTCCCATGCTGGCCATTTGTCGCGGCTTTCAAGAACTCAACGTGCTGCTGGGCGGCACCTTGACGCCCGAGGTTCATGAATTGCCGGACCGGATGGATCACCGGCGCCCCCAGGATCCGAGTTTGGACGTTCAATATGGACCCAGGCATACCGTTAAATTTACACCGGGCGGCAAGTTTGCGCGCCTTGCGGGATGCGAAAGCTTGGAGGTCAATACCTTACATTGGCAAGCGATTGATAAGTTGGCCAATCGTTTGACGGCGGAAGGCACCGCACCCGACGGCACCATCGAGGCGGTCAGTGTGAAGGGCGCCAAGGGCTTTGCGCTGGGTGTGCAGTGGCATCCGGAGTATAAGTCCTGGGAGAATGATTTTTCCAAGCGTTTGTTTTCCACCTTCGGGGCGGCAGCCCGCGCCCGTATGAGGGCCCGCGCATCGGGTGAATTGAAAGTAACACCGGGTCGCGTGCCTGCCTCCAGAGCAGGTTGACCCTGCGAGTCGATCCCTATTGCGTGACGCGTGAACGCCTTTTAGATAGGCAATTTGGGCACCAAAAAGCACTGCTTCCGGGTAAGCACAAATATTTTATCCCCAATCGGCTCTTTTATTAGCAAAGGGCGGTTGCAAAGCCAGTCCGGTCCATTAAGTTAATAGTTAATGGTCCGCACGCAATGTGACGTGACCGGATAGGAGGAAGCATTCCCCTGCCTACCTCCTATCAAACTCTTCGGAGAACTGGAGCGCCCGGCTTCCCCCCCGACCGGGCGTTCCTTATTCCGAAACTTCCTTGATTGATTGCTTTGTCTGTACGGGACGTTTCTTTCCCCGTACCGCTTGTTTGCGTGCTGTTGCGCCCGGTGAAAATCTCCTGCATCTTGCGATGGGGTGATTGCTGCAATTGCCGCGGAACCGGGGAGGAAAACAAGACCTAATGCGCCTTGTAACTTGGAATGTGAATTCCATTCGCCGTCGACTGGAACACCTTGAAAGGTTCGTCAAGGAATGGCAGCCCGATGTTCTCTGTTTGCAGGAATCCAAGGTAAAAGACGCGGATTTTCCCGCCACCGCTCTTGTCGATATGGGATATCCTCATCAGCTCATTCATGGCCAGAAGAGCTATAATGGCGTGGCAATCATTTCTCGCAAGCCTTTCAAAAACCCTGAGAAAAAAATTTGGTGCGACAATGACGATTGTCGCCATGCCTCGGTACGCCTAGAAGGGATTGAGGTTCATAACTTTTATGTGCCGGCGGGAGGGGACAAGCCTGATCCCGAAAAGAATGAAAAGTTTGCCCACAAGCTCGCTTTTTTGTCAGAGATGCAGGATTGGGCGCGGGAACGAAATATCGCCAGGAAAAAAGTAATCATTATGGGCGACCTAAACGTGGCACCCTTGGAATGGGATGTTTGGAATCATAAACGGCTTAAACGCTCGGTCGGTCATACGCCCTTGGAATGCGAAAAGATGCTGTCCTTTTGGCAAGCCGGTCGTTTGTTGGATGTGCCGCGCCACTTTTTTCCCGAGCCCGCGCCACTTTATTCTTGGTGGGGCTATCGCTATCCCCAGGCTTTTGCCAAGGACTACGGTTGGCGCTTGGACCATATGTTGGCCACGCCCGCTCTACGGGGAGCGGTCAAAGACTTGCAGGTCGCCAAGGAAACCCGAAGCTGGGAGCGTCCCTCGGACCATGTGCCGCTGGTGCTGGATATTGCGTAAAAGATTTTACGCCAATTAAATGCCAGGCGCACGATAGATAAAATACCGGCCTGGTGTTACCCCGTCGGGCAAGGGCATTGCCGTTGCCTCGGGGAATCGCAAATCCTGGTCCGCCATCACATATCCACCCGGGCACAGGATCCGCGGCAGAAAAGAGACCGTGAAGGCCGCGAGCTGCGCATTTAGGTCAGGATCGCCGCAACCCAAATCGGAATGCACCATGGCAACGCGCCCGGCGAAGTGTTCTGCTGCAAGGGGCAATGTTTCTTCAATCGGACCTTCAAAAAGGTGCGGTGCCGTTGGTACACAATCGGGATGAGCGGCGACTTTCCGCTCAAAGACGAAAACTTCCCTATCGGGGAAGAGCTCTCGCAGGTGGTCGTAGGTTCGTCCGTTGCCCAGGCCGAACTCGAAAATAGGGCCTGGTTGGTGCTCTAGCAGGTCAACGGCATGGGTTAGGCAGCTTCGCTGGGCTTCTAGGCGGCGAATAAAGCTATCGAGGCGACTCATAATGATAAGGACAAGAGTTGATTGGCAAAAAAAAAAGCTACTTGGAGGCCCGCGCGGCCATCAACAAAGCGTTGGTTTGCTCCAGGCGATGCGCCAAAGCGCGCATGATCTCGACGCCCATATCGGGAAAGTCTGTCACCATGCGAAAAAATAGTTCCTTTGTGATCTTAAGGGTGATGAGGCTGCTTGTGGCAACCACCGTCGCGGTCCGTGGAACGTCACATAAAATGGCAATCTCACCCGTGATGTCGTTGCGTGTGAACGACGCTACCTTCAGCGGCCCGTTATCCGTATTGACTAGCACATCCGCCGTGCCGTCGACGATGATGTAGGCTGAGTCGCCCGCATCGCCTTGTTGGAACAACTCTTGGCCGTCCTTAAAGGTCAGGCGCTCGCTGGCGAAGGCCATGAGCTTAAGCTTCGCCGGTTCAATCTTGGCAAACATAGGTATTTTGCGAAGGATCTCGACCTCTTGTTCGATAGACATGAAAGGCTCCCCTGGTATCCCAATTATGGCCTATTCGGCCGCCTTTAATTCGCTAAAGACTGTCCCCGGCTGGTCCAGTTCCTCATAGCTTCCTTGTTCCATTACCCGTCCGCCTCGCAAAACGACCAAGCGCTGAAAATCTTCGGCTTTGGATGGGCGCTGCAAGGTCCACATCACGCCTTGTTGGCTCCGGTGATCCAAAACCCGCTCTAGCAGGCGATCCTGGGTAGCGCCGTCCATCACCGACAGGGCCTCGTTCACGATTAGAATATCGGGCTGTTTCAATATCGCCCGGGCAAGGCCCAGTTTTTGTCGCTGGACGGCGTTTAGACGTTTGCCGCCGACACCGACGTAATAGTTCAGGCCAATTTCCATAACGGTTTGCCGCAATCCTAAATCGTCCAAGACTTTGGTAATGGCTTGACCGACAATCTCCTCGGCTTGAGCTTTGCCATAGGCGACGCGGCCGAAGAGAATATTGTCTTGGAGCGATGCTGCGGCATTGTAAGTGTCTCCGCGGTAAAATTCTACTGCGCCGGGGTTTTCTGCCTCCAAGCGGTCGGCGAAGGATCGTCGTGCGGCCAAAAGCCGTTGCTCCATTCCTTGGTCGATCAAGCCCAGGCGGTGACGCGCCTCCACATATTCCAAAGGCAACCCCAAAAGGCGGCGCAGGTCCTCCTTGCTCAGAGCATCCAGTCCAGCGCTTTCACCTTTGGACACCAAGCTGCGGAAGTCGGGCAGATCATCATCGCTGATGAAGCTAAACTGGTCGAAAAAGGGGTGGCCCGCCGGCAAATCGGCAAAAATCTCTACCATTGTTTTGGCGATCGACAAGCCCATCTTTTCCAAATCGCGGGTCAGCCCGGCCTCGTCCAAGACGGATAAAAAGAGTGGATTCGAAGCCAAGGCCTCGTTCCCGAAACTGTCTTGTGTGGGTGTGCCGAAGAGAATGTTCTCCGCCAGCGACGCGTTCCCGTTATAGTCCTGGGTCGAGAAGCGGACGACGAGATCGTCGTGGCCGCCTTCTTCAAGCAAGGCCAACAAAGCCTCGCGGGCCGTTAAGATGGCCTGGCTGACATCTGGGTTTTCCACGGGATCGACGGTTCCAGTTAGCCCAAATCGATAGGTGTCTTCTTCCAGCTCGACAAGTTTCAGCACTTCGATGAGCAATTCGGTCATGTCCGCCGGACCATCAACACCGGCGGACTGGTAGTCGATCCAGTCCGCATTCGCATCGAAGGTCGGATTGCCAGCCCTTTTGTCCTCTGCAATCTCGCGGGCATGGTCGTGGGCGGCCTTGCCTTCATAGTCGGGCAGGATGATGGGGACGTGCTTCAGGCCGTAAACCAGGTTTTCCCGAACCGATAAGGGAAAGTGATAGGTTTCTTGACCCACATAGGCCAGACGCCGACCGGTGACCGCCGAGGGCATCTCCGTAACCTCGCGGCCATCAATCTTGACCGATCCGTTGCTCGGTGCGATCAGCCCGGCTAAAAGCAGGGCGACCTGTTCCTTGCCGCTGCCACTCGGACCCACAACGGCCACATGTTGATTGGCCTCGCAGGTGAAGCTGACCGACTCCAAAAGCTTGAAGTCGCTCTCGTCGACCAAAACAACACCTTGCATGACGATTTCGCCGGTAAGCGGCGGTCCGGGATCGTTGTCGATGGACTGGGCGTCAGGGTCAATAAGAACGGGCGGCTGGAATTGCTCGATGACTTGGTCGTACTTGATTTGCACGTCTGCGCGCCGCTGGTCCCAGTCGATCAGTTCCTTCACCGGCCCGGGCAGATCCTTGTAAGCGGCGATCACTGCCACCAAAGCGCCGATGTCCAGCTGACCTTGTAGGGCCAGGAGGCCGCCGCCGGCGTAAAAGATGAAAGGCGTGAATTGAGCCAACAGATTATTGAGGAATTTGACAAAAAATTTCCGTTGGTAGATCTCGTAGCGAATTTTGAAAATGCGACCCAAGCGTGCCGTGATGTCGCTGCGCTCCCAATTGCTGGTGTCGTTCGCTTGGATCTCAACCGCGCCGTCTACCAACTCACCGATCCGCCCTGCCAACTGTCGCGCGGTTAGCTGGCGCTCGCGGCCCAGGATGAGGATGCGTCGCCTCAATCGGGGGATCAGAACTGCTTGCACCAAAACGATCGCTGCGGCGATCAGGCCCAGCCAGGCTGATTGCACGATGATAAAGACCAGGGCCGTGATGGCTTGCCCCCCCAAAAAGGCCGGCGTGACGAAGGCATCCCCGATAAAACCGCCCAGGGGCTCAACCTCGTCTTTGATCATGGTGGCCATTTCGGCTTGCTTAACCCGACGAATTTGCAGGACCGGAAAACGCAAAATACGATCGGAAAGCTCGTAGCGCAGGCGGCGCAACATGCGCTCGCCCAAGCGGCCCTTTTGTGTATTGATGACAAACTTGAACAAGCCGTTGATCAGAACCAAGGCGAGAAAGGTGAAGCTGAGGGCCAGCAGCAAGCCTTGCTGCTCCAGGTCAAATCCGCTGAAGAGGGTAACTTTTTCGCCGAATAAGGTCTCGCCAAAGGGCAAATCGAATGCCATGAAGGACTGGGTGGAGCCCACTCCGACGAAACCTTGGCCTTGGATACCCTTATTGACGATGGACTTGGGAATATCCAAGGACATGAAGTAAAAAGGCATGGAAACCAAGACCAGAATAAGGATCGCGATTTGATCCGCCCGGCTGTGGTGCCATATGTATTTGAAAATATTACGTTCCATCGCGGTAAACCAAATACTGCCGGGCCCCTGAATATTGCTGATCTTGGGTTTGGGATGCCGGCGGTAGGCTCCAATTCCCCTAGTGCCGAACTGTTCAAAGCTGCGATCGGCGCTGACCTTAGCTCACCCCCAAGCAGCGGTAAATGACGAGCATCACTTAAGTCGCTAAAAGTGGAGCACCCATCCTATTGATTTTACAAAGGCTCTAGAAGTTGACCCAAGGCTTGTGGCATAGTTCCGGCGCTCAGGGGGCTTGGGACGGGTATAATGACAACTTCAAAGGACAAAAAGGTCCTCATCTATAGCCACGACAGCTTTGGATTGGGACACTTACGGCGTTGTCGAGAAATCGCGCATAGTTTGGTTGAGGCGAATGAGCGGACTTCTGTCCTAATACTTTCCGGCTCGCCTATTATCGGGTCTTTTGACTTTCGGTCTCGGGTGGATTTCATTCGGGTGCCTGGCGTTATTAAACTGCGCAACGGCGATTACACCTCTCTGAAACTATATATTGACGTGGAACAGACCCTGGCCATGCGGGCCTCGATCATTGAGCATACCGCCAAGATTTTCGATCCCGACCTTTTTATCGTCGATAAGGAGCCTCTGGGCCTGCGGGGCGAGGTCGAGGAAACCCTAAAGATGCTCAGGGAGCGGGGCACACCCTGCGTTCTTGGATTGCGCGATGTGATGGACGAGCCAGGCTTGTTGGCGCCAGAGTGGGAGCGCAAGCACACTGTGCCGGCCCTCGAGCGATACTTTGACGATATTTGGGTCTATGGCCTGCCACAGATATGCGACCCTCTGGATGGCATCAATCTGCCGGACAGCGTACGCAAAAAAATGACCTATACGGGCTATCTGAACCGGAATCTGCCCAAGGGGTCGAATCCGGTCCATCTGGAGAAGATCCAGGGTGATTACCTTCTTATCACCGTGGGCGGCGGCGGCGATGGGGCGGAAATCATTGATTGGGTGTTGCAAGCCTATGAACAAGATCCCGACCAACCCTTGCCGGCGGTGCTGGTCTTGGGGCCCTTCATGAGCGGCGAGGCCCAGCGGGAGTTCCAGGACCGAACCAACAACCTCCCAAATGTGGAGGCGATCACCTTCGATGCTCATATCGAAGCCTTGATGGATCGGGCGGTGGGCGTGGTCTCCATGGGCGGTTACAATACATTTTGCGAGCTCTTGTCGTTCGATAAGCCCGCCATCATCGTGCCCCGGACAGCGCCGCGCATGGAGCAGTACATTCGGGCGACACGGGCGCAAGATCTTGGGCTGGTAAGGGTTCTTATTGATGATGGAGAGCGCAATCCCCTGGCCATGGCAACGGCGCTGCGCCATCTGCCTCAGCAAGCGCGCCCCTCCGAGACTGTGGTACCAGGCTTGTTGGATGGGCGAGAGAATGTGAAAAAGCTGGCGCGGCAGTGGTTAAGCCGTCGCCGTCGGCCTTTGGCCCTGGCCAACGCCCGCTAAAACCGGTTTTCCCCGTTTGGTGTGTTCCATGTCTGGTGCGGATTTTCCCAAGCTCGCGGTTGTCCTAAAAGGCTACCCGCGCCTGTCCGAGACCTTTATCGCACAAGAGCTCCATGCCCTGGAACAGCGGGGCGTGGACTTGCGGATTTTCTCCCTGCGTCATCCCACCGACCCGGCGATCCACCCGGTTCACGAGGAGATTCGCGCGCCTGTTACCTACCTGCCCGAATACCTATCCGATGATTGGGATCGGGTTGAGAATGCCTGGCGTCAGGTCAAGGGCCGTCCCGGCTATGCCGCGGCGCACGCCGCCTTTGTTCAGGATCTGCATCGGGACCCGACCCGCAACCGGGTGCGGCGCTTTGGCCAGGCCTGGGTTCTGGCCGCCGAACTGCCGGCCGATGTGACCCAGCTCTATGCCCATTTTTTGCATACGCCCGCATCGGTGACCCGCTATGCCGCCTTAATTCGCGGGTTGCCCTGGTGCGCGTCGGCCCACGCCAAGGACATCTGGACCTCAGAGGAATGGGACCGCCGGGAAAAGCTTCGAGACGTGGAATGGCTGGTTACCTGCAGTGCGGTCGGTGCCGCGGAGCTGAGGCGCTTGGCTCCGGATCCGGCGAAGGTGCATCTGGTTTATCACGGCCTTGATTTTACCCGCTTTCCAAAGGTGGAGCATTGTTCGTCCTCGGCGGACGGCTCTTCGTCCGGTGAACCGGTTCGCCTCTTGTCGGTTGGGCGTTTGGTTGAGAAAAAGGGGTATCCGGATCTGCTGGAAGCCCTGTCCAGCTTGCCACGCTCTCTCAACTGGCGGCTCACTCATATCGGCGGTGGCAGCTTGGCCGCCGAAATCCGTGCTATTGCCTCGCATCTTGGCGTGCAGCATCGCATTACCTGGCTAGGGCCTCAGCCGCAGGCGGCGGTCTTGGCCCAATACCGCAAGGCCGATATTTTTGTCTTGGCGAGCCGGATTGCTGACGATGGCGACCGGGATGGCCTGCCCAATGTCTTGATGGAAGCGCAAAGCCAAGACCTGGCCTGCATCGCCACCGCTGTCTCGGCCATTCCTGAACTGATCATCTCCGAAGAAACCGGTTTGTTGGTGCCGCCCGGGGCGCCCGATGCCCTCGCGGGGGCCTTGCTGAGGCTCATCCAAGATCCCGGAGAAAGAGCCAGCCTTGGGCGGGCCGGCGGGCGACGGGTGCGGCGAGACTTTGCGGTGGAGGCGGGCATCGATCGCCTGATGGCCCTTTTCTGCCGACAAGATCCGGCCCACCATCACCTGGAAGATTCAGTCGAATGAGTTTTCCCACATGAGCCCGTCCTTGGTCCGCATCGCCTTTTATGCGCCCATGAAGCCCCCGGACCATCCGACGCCGTCTGGGGACCGGCGGGTGGCCAGGCTTCTCATGATGGCGCTGGAAAGGGCCGGTTGCGCCGTGGACCCGGCCAGCCGGCTGCGCAGCTGGGAAGGGCAAGGAGACCCGGCGCGTCAAGCCCATATCCAATCTCAGGCCGAGGCGGAAGTGGAGCGACTCTGCCAACTCTATGAGGCCAAGCCGGCGCTCCGTCCGGAACTTTGGTTCAGCTATCATCTCTATTATAAGGCGCCGGATCTTGTTGGGCCGGCGGTGGCGTCGCGCTTATCCATTCCCTATATCGTGGCTGAGGCCTCAGTGGCCCCCAAACGGCGCGTTGGGCCCTGGGCCCGGTGGCACGCCAGCCTAGAGCCTGCTTTGGCGCAAGCCGCAGCAGTTATCACCCTTAACCCGGAGGATATGGAATGCCTGCCCGATCAGGCCAAGCTGCACCCCCTGTCGCCTTTCCTGGATGCCACACCCTATCGTCAAGCGGCCGACGCCCGAGGTGTAAACAGGCGAGATCTGGCCGAGCGAACCGGATTTTCCATTACGGAACCCTGGATACTGGCGGTGGGGATGATGCGCGAGGGGGACAAAATGCAGTCCTATCGATCTTTGGCGGCAGCGCTTTCTCCGCTCCAAGACCGTCCTTGGCACCTGCTCATCTGCGGCGATGGCCCGGCCCGGCAGGAGGTTGAGGGCCTTTTCCACGCTTTTTCTGCTAAGCGGATTTGCTTTTTGGGCCGCCAAGCGGAACGGGACCTGCCGGCTATTTACAGCGCCTGCAATTTGATGGTGTGGCCGGGCATTCGGGAGGCATTCGGCATGGCGTTGCTCGAGGCTCAGGCAGCAGGCCTGCCGGTTATATCTGCCGCGCGCCCTGGCATTGCGGCGATTGTGCGTGACGGTGGGACCGGCCTCTTGTGCGGCGAGGGGGAGGAGGCGGCCCTGTCGCGTGCCACCAGGGCCTTATTGGAAGACCCGTCTCGGCGGGATCGTATGGGCCGGGCGGCTCTCTCGAATGTGGCAGAGGCTCACGACTTACCAATAGCGGCCCAAAGTCTTGGCGCCCTGGTGCGTGATATCCTAGGCAGGGGATCAACAATATGACCGAATCGCGCACCTCCTTGGTTCTGATCCGCCACGGCCCTACTGCCTGGAACGCCCAAGGCCGCATGCAAGGCCGCAGTGATCAGCCCTTGTCAGAGGAGGGGCGACGGGCCGTTTCAGGCTGGCGGATCCGGCAGGACATTAATTTCCCCCACTGGCGGGTCAGTCCCCTAAGCCGCGCGCGTCAAACCGCGGCACTGTTGGGCCATGCAGAGGCTGTCGTTGACCCGTGCCTTGTGGAAATGGATTGGGGCGCGTGGGAGGGCCTGGTTTTATCCCAGCTCCGCCAGCGCAATCGCGCGCAGATGGCGGCCGAAGAAGCTAAGGGCCTGGATTTGATGCCGCCCGGCGGCGAATCTCCCCGCCAGGTGCAAAGTCGACTCGCTCCTTTTCTGCGCGACATCGGGTCCGCTGGCCTGCCCAGCGTTGCGGTCACCCACAAGGGTGTCATCCGTGCGCTCTTTGCTCAAGCGAGCGGCTGGCCTATGCTGGGCAAAGCTCCCGTCAAGCTGGAGAACGCCTGTGCCCATCTATTCTCCGTCGGGCCCAGCGGCGATATCTTAGCTGAAGAAATGAATATCGCGCTTTAGATGAAGTGCAAAAGTGACTGAAAAATATGTCAATTATATGAAATCCTCAGTTCGCACTAATCCCATCAGAAACCGCGCGGATGTTTTGTTGTATGTACAGCATTTGCTGGGCATCGGCCATCTTCGGCGCGCCGCGGTCCTCTCCAAGGCGTTAGCGGGACGGGGACTGCGTGTCGTTTTTGTCAGCGGCGGTTGCCCGGTTCCCCATTTGGATTGCGGCGATGTAGATTTTGTCCAACTGCCGCCGATCAAGTCGGCCGACGAAAGCTTTGCCCTTTTGGGTGAAGACGGGCGGCCCATTGATGAGCCTTTTAAATCGGCACGCCGGGATCAGCTTTTGGACCTCTACGAGCGAGTACGCCCCCGGGCCTTGATGATCGAACTCTTTCCTTTCGGGCGTCGGCAGGTTCGCTTCGAGTTGTTGCCCTTGCTGGAAAAGGCGCGTGACGATCGGCCCAAGCCCAAGGTTTTCTGCTCGCTGCGGGACATCTTGACCCGACAGAAATCGCCGGAAAAAGTCCAGTGGATGCTCGATTGCTTCAACCGCTTTTTCGACGGGGCAATCGTGCACGGCGATCCGCGGCTTATCCGCCTTGAGGAGAGCTTTCCGGTGGCAAGGGACCTTCAGGCCAAGCTGCACTATAGCGGATTTGTCATCGAGATACCCGCGGTCGATCCGCAAATCACCCCAACGGGTGAGGTACCATCAGGTGAGGTACCATCAGGTGAGGTACCATCAAGTGAGGTAACATCAAGTGAGGTAATTGTATCCGCCGGTGGCGGCGCGGTTGCCGGACCTTTGCTGGCGGCGAGCCTTGAGGCACGGGCGCTCTCTCCCCTGGCGACAGCACCCTGGCGGTTTTTGGTAGGGCATAATTATCCCGAGGTTGACTTTCTTCAGCTGATGGCAAAGGCCCCGGAAGGGGTGATTGTCGAACGGGCACGGCCGGACTTTCACCAGCTCCTCACCGCCGGGCAGCTTTCGATCAGCCAGGGAGGCTATAACACGGTCATGGAACTGATGGCGCTCGGCGTTCCCTCGGTGGTCGTCCCCTTTGCGGCGGGCGTCGAGAGTGAGCAGTCCTTACGGTGCGAGCGCCTGGCCGAACGAGGATTATTGACGGTGGTGGCGGAGGCGAGCTTGACGCCGCGAACCTTAGCTGATGGGATTGAGCAGTGCTTGGCGCGGCAGCGTGATCGGCAAGAGCATGCACTTTCTTTGAACTGGGACGGCGCGACCCAGACCGCGGCACTGGTGGCGCGCGAGATCGCGGGAGAGGGGTGATGAATCCCTTCCCCCCCTTGCTCCAAGAACTGGATCATTGGGCGACGATCGGTCAAAAGGCCACGCTATGGTGGCGAGATGATGACGCTATAGCGCCCTCCTACCATCTCGATCGCTTGCTGGGGCTGGCGGCCGAGTTCCACATTCCCATGGCTCTCGCGGTGATCCCTGAGCCTTGTCGCGCGGGTTTGGTTGCCGATCTAGCAGCCAAAAGCATGATAATCGCGGTGCTGCAACATGGCTATGCGCACCGAAACCATGCGAAATCCCATGAAAAAAAACAGGAATTAGGCTTGCATCGCTCGGCGGCGGCCGTTGAGGCGGAATTGTCGGCTGGATTTACTCACATGCAAGAGCTGTTCGACGGGACCGTCCTGCCCGTTCTGGTGCCCCCTTGGAACCGCATTCATCCGGACCTTTTGCCCGACTTGCCCTCCTTGGGGTATCAGGGCATATCCACCTTCGGACCAAGGCCCAACGCCTGGCCCGTTGCCGGTCTGCGCCAGGTAAACTGTCACATAGATGTGATTAGATGGCGCCCGAACCGGGCCTTCGCGGGGGAAGCGGCGGTCGTGCAACAGTTGGTAGAGCACCTGGCAGGCCGCCGATTAAAAGCTGTAGATCCCGAGGAGCCGACGGGCCTACTGACCCACCACCTTGTCCATGACCAGGCTTGCTGGACTTTTCTGAACGCGTTATGTGAAACTTTGGTTCAGCATGAAGCAGTGGAATTCCTCTCGGCTAGTGACGTATTCTTGCGACGGTGAGGTGTTCTTGGATGTGTAAGGCTTAAAATTGCCTCAAAAGAGAACCTGTCGGGAGGTTTTTGGGTGAGCAGCTACCGTTATCCGGTACGATCCTTGATGGGCGACTACCTGCGGGCGGCCATGGGGCTGGGCGTCGGCCTGACAGCCCTCTTGTCCTTGCCGGCAAGCTGGGTCACCGGTGTGATTTTCGGGTCCTTAACGGCCATATTTTTGATCTTTGGGCTGCGTACCGCCTATCGCCATCATTTAACGGTTTCGCTGGACGAGAGGGGAGTAATTTGCGGCAATCCACACTTTGCGATCTTGAGCCGCGAAAAGTCCCTGGCATGGTCGGCGCTATCGGAATTTCGCTTGCGCTATTTTGGCAACCGTCGTTTGTCACGCAGCCGCGCTAAAGGATTTTATCAGCTGAGCCTAAAGGGCGGTGGCGTTTCCATGATGTTCGATTCTCATTTGGAGGATTTTGACGAGTTGGTAAGGCTCTGCTTTCACGTGGCCCGTCACCATGGGCTTCCGCTGGACTCCGCCACCGCTGCGAACCTGATCAGCCTGGGTATCGATGCAACGGAAACTGTTGCGCGCGAGGATCAATCCGATGAGGCGGTGTCGGACTTTCATGCGCTGCCGACGACGCCAAGTGGGTTGAAAGTGCCGTGACGGATTTGCTCCAGGTAAAGGACCTTCACGTCACCTTTAATCTGCCCGAAGGGGAATTGCGTGCGGTCCGGGGGGTGGATTTTCGCATCAAATCCGGTTCCACCATGGCGCTGGTAGGGGAATCTGGTTCTGGCAAGTCCGTGATCTCCCAGGCCATCATGGGGATCTTGCCCAAGAGCGCCGCCATCACCCGGGGCGAAATTCTTTTTGTGGATCCTCTGGCCCATGGAGAAATCACCGATATTGCCCAGCTGCCCCCCAACAGCCAGGCCATGCGGTCCATCCGGGGTGGGCGGATCTCCATCATTTTTCAGGAGCCCATGACCGCGCTCTCGCCGGTTCACACTGTGGGCAACCAAATTCGCGAGGCCTTGGAGCTGCATCGTGATGTGCGCCCGGAGGAGAGCGAAGATATTATGCTGGAGATGCTGCGCCTCGTGGGCTTTCCAGATCCGGCCAAGACCCTGAAGACTTACCCTTTCGAACTCTCTGGTGGCTTGCGACAGCGGGCGGTGATTTCCATGGCCTTGATCTGCCGTCCGGCGCTGCTGATCGCCGACGAGCCCACAACGGCCTTGGACGTGACCATTCAGGCGCAAATCCTCAAGCTCCTGCAGGAACTGCGCGATGCCCTGGGCATGGCCGTGCTTATGATCACCCACGATTTGGGCGTTGTAGCGAATGTGGCTGATGAAGTCGTGGTCATGTATCACGGCGAGATTATGGAACGGGGTACCTTGGAGCAGATATACGGCGCCCCGGAACATCCCTACCTCAAAGCCCTTTTGCGCGCGGTGCCGCGCTTTCATATGGAGCCTGGAGAGCGCCTAATTCCCATCCGAGAAATCCAGCACGGGGACACCATCAAACAGTGGGCCGAGCGGGGTGCCAATGGGGGTGCCAGCGGGGGTGACGGGAAAGCAAGACCAACAGAGCAAGCGGAGCGACCCTTGCTTTCCGTGGATCATTTGACCAAGCGCTTTTCCATTCGCAAATCGAGCCTTTTCGGTGCTGGGGAGAAGGAGCAGATCCTGGCGGTGGACGATGTCAGCTTTTCCGTGCGCCGGGGTGAATGCTTGGGCTTAGTCGGGGAAAGCGGTTGTGGAAAAACCACCCTCTCAAAAATGATTATGCGGGCTCTGACCCCCGATAGCGGTGGGATCGTTTTCGACGATGGGGTCCAAGCGCTCGACCTGCTGTCTCTCCGAGGCAAGGAACTGATCAATTTCCGTCAGCGCATCCAGTTCATGTTCCAGGACCCCTTTTCCTCATTAAATCCTCGCATGAGCGTCTTTGAGATCATTAGCGAGCCTTTGGTGATCCATGACATCGGCACCCCCGCCGAACGGGCCGCCATGGTCGAGGAGCTGATGGGCCTCGTGGGTCTGGATCGGCGCCACCTGCGACGCTATCCCCACAGCTTTTCAGGCGGGCAACGCCAGCGTATCGGCATCGCAAGAGCGCTCGCGCTCAAACCCGAGCTGTTGATTTGCGACGAGCCTGTGTCCGCGCTGGATGTCTCTATTCAGGCGCAGATTCTCAATCTGCTGAAAGATCTGCAAAACTCCCTGGGGCTAACCTATATCTTTATCAGCCATAATCTGGCCGTGGTCGATTACATTGCCGATCGTATCGCGGTAATGTGCCGCGGGCGCCTGGTGGAGTTGGCGCCGCGGGCGACCCTCTTTAAAAATCCCACTCATCCTTATACCAAAGCACTGTTAGCAGCTGTGCCCGAGCCCGATCCCCAGCAGCGCCTGGACCTGACGGCCTTGATGCAGGGGCGTGCATCCGACCCGGCAGCCTGGCCCGAGCCTTATCGGGTTGATGGGCAGCGCGATCTGACAATGGTCGAGCTGGAGGAGGGTCATTTTGTCCGTGCTAGTGGCGAGCCCGGCCCCGTGGCGGTGGAGGTCTAGAAGCGATGCTGCGCTACACCGTCAATCGCATCTTGGGCATGATCCCCACATTGATCGCCATTTCAATGGTGGTCTTTTTCATTATCCAGTTACCGCCCGGCGATTATTTGGAAACCCACATCGCGGAGCTGCAGGCCCAGGGCGAAAAGGTCGATCCGGATAAGATTGAATTTCTGCGCAAGCAATATGGGCTCGATAAGCCCCTTTATGAACAGTACGCCATTTGGGCCTTCGGTCTCCTACAGGGGGATTTGGGCTACTCCTTTGAGCACCAATTGCCGGTCAATGTGGTGATCGGTAACCGCTTGTGGCTATCTTTTGTTGTTGCCCTGACCACGATTATCTTTACCTACGCGGTGTCTTTTCCGATCGGTGTTTATTCGGCGGTTCGCCAGTATTCGATTGGTGACTATACCCTAACCTTTATCGGGTTCTTGGGGTTGGCCACGCCCAACTTCTTGCTGGCACTCATCCTACTGTATCTGGCCAACGTCTGGTTCGGGACCTCAATCGGCGGGCTCATGGATCCGGAATTCGTGGATCAGCCCTGGTCTTGGCCCAAGGTGCTTTCCGTGCTCGAGCATCTATGGGTGCCGGTGGTGGTCATTGGTACCTCGGGCACGGCGGCCATGATCCGGCGCCTGCGGGCCAATCTCTTGGACGAGCTGCAAAAGCAATATGTGGTGACCGCCCGGGCCAAAGGCCTATCGCCTATCCGTTTGCTGCTCAAGTACCCCTTGCGCCTGTCGCTCAATCCTTTCATAGCCGACATCGGCATGGTCTTGCCCCAGGTCATCTCGGGCGCCGTTCTGGTGTCGGTGGTGCTCGATTTGCCCACGACCGGTGCCATGCTGCTGGATGCCCTCAAGAGCCAAGACATGTTCTTAGCCGGGTCTTTCCTCATGTTTGAGGCCACCCTTGTGGTGATTGGTGTCTTTGTGTCGGATATGGCCTTGGCGGCGCTGGACCCGCGCATCCGGCTGGGAGGAGGCGCAACCAAATGAGCGATAAACCCACCGAAAGAGGGGCCATGGAGCATTACGTCAACAAGGCACCCTTTGATCCTTACCGGGTTGAGCAACTGACGCCCGAGCAGGAGCGTTATTACCAGGCCTCGCAATGGCGTATCATGTACTGGAAATTCAAGCGTCATAAGCTGGCGCTGATCTCCGCCTATTTTATCGGTCTGCTGTACTTGACCATTGTGTTCTGCGAGGTCCTCGCGCCCTATAACCTGCACACGCGAAATTCCAAATTTATCTACGCGCCGCCCCAGTCGATCCACATCACCAAGGACGGCGCGCTGACCTGGCCCTATGTTCTGGGCTATAAGTCGAGTCTTAATTTGGAGAACTTAAAACGCGAATACGAACCCAATCCAAAGAAGATCCAGCCGATCCGATTCTTTTGCCGGGGCGATGGGTATAAGTTCTGGGGCCTGATCGAGGGTGATTTTCATCTCGTTTGCCCGGCCGAGCAGGGCAATCTCTTCCTTTTCGGCACGGACCGCTTAGGCAGGGACGTGCTCAGCCGCATTATCTATGGCGCGCGCATCTCCCTGACGATTGGTTTGATCGGGGTGACCATCTCCTTCGTCCTCGGTGTGATCATCGGCGGTATTGCAGGCTATTACGGCGGCTGGGTCGATAATATCACTCAGCGGGTCATCGAGATCATTCGATCCTTCCCGGAAATACCCCTCTTTATGACCCTTTCGGCACTCTTGCCGCCCACCTGGTCGCCCATCGGGGTCTTTGTGGGCATATCGGTCATATTGGGGCTCTTGGATTGGCCTGGCCTGGCACGGGCGGTGCGCTCGAAGATCCTCTCCTTAAGGGAGGAGGATTTTACCACGGCGGCGCAGCTTATGGGGGCCTCGCCGGCGCGCATTATTGGGCGGCATCTGCTGCCCAGCTTCACCAGCCACCTCATCGCCTCGGCCACCCTGGCTATTCCGGCCATGATCTTGGGGGAAACCGCCTTGTCTTTCTTGGGGTTGGGCTTGCGGCCGCCCATAACCTCCTGGGGCGTGCTGCTCAGCGAGGCTCAGAACATCAATGCCGTAGCCCTTTACCCTTGGCTTATGCTGCCCTGTGTCCCGGTCATCTTGGTGGTTCTGGCCTTTAACTTTTTCGGCGATGGCCTAAGAGATGCGGCCGATCCCTATAAATGATCGCGTTCGGCGGATCGGCCTCCCAAAATAAAAAGCGCGCCGGCCAACGGATCAGGCGGGCGCGCTTTTTCAGGAGTAGATCAGAGAGGTCGAGGAATGCTGCCCCTCCTCGGTCTGGGTTAGATGGCGAGCAAGAGCAGGCTCATGACGCCAACGGCAGCTACGAAAGAAAGGCCAATAGTGTTGAAAGTGGTCATCGCTCGGCTCCTTCAAAAGCAAGAGTGGCTGTGTCTGTTGACGAAGAATTGGCCCCAAAGGCACAAATTTTCAAATGCAAATCCGCCAAAGCAGCTTTACCAAAAAAGCATGGCTGAATCGGTGTTTTGGAAAAGAAAGCATCGCACTTCCCATCCCGGGGGCGGGCGGCATCATTCGGCAAGAACAACTAATGTCATATCTTTAGAAACACCGGCAACTAATTGATTATCATTAAATTTTAAATTTTTACTTGGCTGATATCCCTGTGCGGTGGCCAAGTCAAAAGTCTTGCCGTCACAGATTGCGCGCACGCCCAAATCCTTGTTGTGTTTCTCAAGTTTTGCCGAAAGGTTAACCGCGTCGCCAATCACGGTGTATTCCAGTCGATCCTCATCGCCCACGGCGCCGAAGATAATGGACCCCGTGGCTACCGCCCCGTTGACTTCAGGGCAGGGTTTGCCCTGGTCGCGTTTTTCAGCCTGCCAGTCGGCTGCGGCCGCAATCGCTTCATCCAACGCCTCAAGGGCGTCACGGGCAAAGGTCTCGGTAGGCTGGGATGCGCCGAAGGTCGCCATGATGCCGTCACCTAGAAACTTATCGATGCTGCCCCCATGCTTTCGAATCGCCGGCACCATGTGTTTTTGATATTCTGCCAGCAGGCTCATGGCCTCGTTAGGCGGCAGCTCCGAGGCCAGGCGGGTAAAGCCTCTCATGTCCAGGTTCAGGATGGCCGCTTCCCGAGTTTCGCCCGTACCTGCGCGTATTTGCTCATGGGACCCCTTAATTTTGGCGGCCACTTCGGGAGCGAAAAAGCGCGAGAGCTCTTGGCTGGCGGCTTGTTCGGTGATGGCCCGCACCAATAGTCGCCGTGCCCGGTAAATCGCCACGGCAATAATTCCCGTCACCATGAGAATGGATATAATTTTGTCGAATTCGGCGCCCAGCAGGATCGTGTTTGAGGTCATATAAGCGATGTAGTCGCGGGTCATCATGTTGTCGTTGGGGTCCACGTAGAGCACGTAGAGCATAAGCACGACCCAGCCCAGCGAGGCTACCACTCCGCTCAAGACGACAAAGCGCGCCTCGAAGCGCAGAGCTCTTAAGGCAATGAAAATAAAAACATAAAGAAGGGTCGGGGCCTTCAAATAAAATGATGCCGGTTGATCGTAACGCAGATGGAAACTCCAAATCAGCGCCATCAATAGGGACATGTCAAACAAGACGGAAAGCGCCAGGGACCAGTCGGGCAGATGGGCCCGATGAGACCAAACCAAGCGCACCAGGGTAAGGACCAAATAGATGGCCAAAGCCCAAGGAATGATGTCGAATTGGATGTTAGGTTTCGGACTGGCCAGGTAGAGGGAGCCAAAGGTCAAGACCACGCCCAACTGGACCCAGGTGATCAAGCGCTCGGTGGCGTCTTCTTGGTCGCGAATGGCCGTTCGAACCCGCTCTGGCAGGTCTGGTTCCACGCCGCCTCGGAGCCACTTCCACATTCAATTCGTCCCTACGTTCCCAATCTAATGCGCCCCATTCTCGTCAGTGAGAACAAGACTATCATGGCTCTTCGCCCCGATGCTAACCAAGGAGAGCATTCCTAAAACAATTGATGGAACATATGGTATCGCTGGAGATGATACGCCTTCAGAATGCTGTGATTGGAATGTTACTGGGGCTGGTAGGTTACTGAATTTGGTAAGTCACCGAAAAACTTGAATCACTGGGCTGGAGGTTCCTTTCGACGAAGCCAAAGAGACGATTCGACGGCATCGATCGGCTTTGTGATCTCCGCCAAAAGACTCCCTTCCAGAGTTTTGCTCATCCGGGTCGCCACATAGTGGCTGGCAAAAACGATTTCCCAGTTTCCAGACCACAGCAACGGCAAAATACCCTGTTGTTCGTTATAGGCCCGCCACCCCCAATGGGCCGGATAATCATCAGGAAGAAAAATATCGTGGACCTGGAGCAGAACACCTGCGGGCAAAAGGGGCAGGATCCGGCCTAACAGAAAATCCACGTCGCTCCCCGGCATCAGGATATGGCTTGAATCCACCATCACGAAGTCGCCGCTAACCAGGCCCTCAAAGGGCGCGGTTCCCGCTTGTTGCAATGTCGTACGAAGCAAGGTAACGGGTAGCTTGTCGATATCGGCGCGCGGTGCTGGGTCAATCGCGGTAATCTTACAGTTGATCTCACCCCTTTCAATGGCGCTTGCGATAAAGCGGGTTGAATGTCCTGAGCCCACCTCGACAATGCGCCGCGGGCCGTAGCGACGCACGAGCGCGTATGCTGCCGCTGCGTCCAGACGTGGAAACCAACCTTGATGCCAGCGCGGGGCCGGCGGTGGCGCCGA
Source organism: Pseudomonadota bacterium (assembly GCA_039028695.1). Classification (GTDB taxonomy): domain Bacteria; phylum Pseudomonadota; class Alphaproteobacteria; order Kiloniellales; family Kiloniellaceae; genus JANQKX01. The sequence goes on along the minus strand of JBCCHN010000007.1, from coordinate 47,342 downwards.
GCCGATGGCGCGCAGGTCGTCCGCGACCGATTGAATATCGTCGAGCACTTCCTTGAACTGCTGATGCGAATGGGCGAATAGCTCTTCGACAGCCTCGTATCTCGGGGCAAAACCAGCCTCCGGAAGGGCCTCCGCATAACGATGGGGGATGAAAAACCCGCGGCGGCCCAATCCCGATAAGGTCAGAAATCCAAACCAGGCCCGTCGAAGCCGCTGCCTCACAATGTCAATCTTCGGAATCACAGGCGACTCTCCGGCCACAACTTGATGTTCGACCGGGCGCCGCGTCGTCTGGGTCACGGTCGCAATACCATCCCTTCACGGGCAACCAAGGTGCCGGGCCGCGCCGCCTCCGCTTCCTTCGCCACTTGGTCCATGAAGGTGTCGTTATGACTGGGATCGTGATGAAAGATTACCAGTTTGTCGACCGACGCGGCCTCGCAGAGGCGCAGACCTTCCTGCCAGGTGGAGTGGCCCCATGAGATATATTGGGGGAACTCCTCGTCGGTGTAGGTAGAGTCGTAGATCATGTAATCCGCGCCGTGCACGAGATCTAAAATGTTCTGGTCGGGCTTGCCGGGCACGTGCTCGGTGTCCGTCACATAACAAATAGCATGGCCGTCGAAATCGATTCGGTATCCCGTGGCCCCGTTGGGATGGTTCAGCGCAGCCGTACGCACCATAACGTCTGGGATGGGGGTCAAGGTCTCGCCTGCCGAAAAATCATGAAAGGACACATTGGCACAAAATATTTTTGGCGGAACGGGAAAAAGGGGCGGACTCATGAATTGATTGAGAACATCGTGCAGGCTGCGATCCGGCTGCAGATGCCCCGCCCACAGGCGGACCCGGTTACGGGTGTTGAAGAGGGGGCCAAAAAACGGCAGGCCGACCATATGATCGTGGTGGCTATGGGTGAAAAAAAGATCGATATCCAGCCCGTTTTGCCCGCATAATTCCTGACCCAAGGCGCGCAGACCACTGCCTGCATCGAAGATCATCAGCTTTTTGCCGCATCGAACCTCCAAACAAGAGGTGTTTCCGCCATATCGGCGATGGTCCTCGCCGGGACAGGAGATCGATCCGCGAACACCCCAAAATCGCACAAAAAATTCGTTCTTTTCACCCAAAGTGAGCTCCAAGCCACGGCCCTTCTAAACAATTTAGTCATATATTGGCCGTGCCCAAAGGAAAATTCGTTCAATTTCCGGACTTTCCGGGAAATTGCCGGCCTATTAACCACAACATCGCCATTGTTTGCCCCGATCTCCAAGAAAAGCTATAGGCTCACAGCTTACGGCACTCTTGCCCAGTCCGGTTAGCTTGCGCAATTTTTATAGATGTGGAGCGAATGTCAGCGCCCAAGTCGCACATAAACGGCATCTTTTTTGGATTGACGATCGCCTATTTTGCGGCCTTTCAACAGTTCAAATTGCCTGTCGTGTTGCCGGAAATGTTGAATTTGTATGGTTATGACCTCACTCTGGCGGGTGGGTTCATGTCCATCTATGCAGCCGTTGGCCTGGTATTGTCACTCGCCTTGGGAAAAGCGATTGAACGAAGGGGCCCAATAGGTCTCCTTTATGGGGCGATGGTCCTTTTTGTAGTCGGCAACGCACTCGCGTTATGGCGTCCAGAATCTGGGATGGTCGTCTTGTTGAGCCGTGGACTTGAGGGTATTGCCTTTTCGGTTTTGGCCATTGCCGGGCCGGTTCTTGCCAATCGCAATGCGTCGCCTAAAGCTCTGCCACTTATCATCGGGCTGACCGCGACCTGGATCCCCGTGGGTCAGATTTCGGCAACTTTATTGGCCCCGCTGGCCCTTTTGCATTTCGACTGGCGATTCTTGTGGTGGATTTCCATCGCTGGCGCAGTGGGCTTGTTACTGTGGACAGTTTGCCTGCGCTGGCGTCAGCCAATCCTGCTAAAGGCTGGGACTGCAAAACTCGAAAAGAGCGAGGCCAAGACCTCGCCACCAGCAATTGATGCGGAGGTCACTACCTATCAAAAGCGTGCGCTGATATTGGGTGGGGCGGTTTTCATGTTGTGGTCCTGTCAGTACTTCGCCTACATGACCTGGCTGCCCGAATATTTGGTTGACCAACATGGATTGGAGCTAACTTCAGCCTTGGTCGGCTATTTGATACCAGTTGTCTTTGTCGGATTGTTTTGTGTATTGACGGGCACCTTGTTGCGCATCGGATTGGCTTTGCGATGGCTGTTGATTGTGGGCTTGGCCGGTCAGGTTGGATGCTGGCTGTTGCTACCGTTTACCAACTCGGCGTCACTGGGGGTTTTTTCCCTGGTTCTTTACGGGGTAAGCGGCGGTATCGTCCCGACCTGCCTTTTTGCCTTGCCTAGCGCCATAGTGGGTCAAGGCGTCTCGGTGGCGCGGGCCTTCGCCTTAGTCCTAACCGGCCGAAATATCGGTGTTCTGGCTGGCCCGGTCCTCCTGGCGGAAGCTTTCAAGTATTTCGGCGGCTGGGGGCTTGCGGTACCAATTTTTGGCGGAATTACGGCCGTGGCCTTTTGCCTGGCCCTGATCTTGGCTTTTCGATTCGATTTTGCTGGATTTCGGGGCCTGCTGTCTTCCTCGAGGCTCTAGGGCACCAAACGATAGCCACCCGGTTCTGTCACCAAGATTTCCGCATTCGACGGGTCCGCCTCAATCTTTTGCCTGAGCCGGTAAACGTGTGTTTCCAGGGTGTGCGTGGTGACACCTGCGTTATACCCCCAAACCTCGCCCAATAGGGCGTCACGACCGACCACGGCGGCGCCGCTGCGGTAGAGATATTTCAGGATCGAGGTCTCCTTCTCCGTCAATCGCACCTTCTTTTTCGACTCGCCATGTACCAGCATTTTGGCGCTCGGGCGAAAGGTGTAGGGCCCGATCGTGAAAACTGCGTCCTCGCTTTGCTCGTGCTGGCGTAATTGAGCTCTGAGCCGGGCGAGTAAAACGCCCAGTTTGAAAGGCTTGGTCACATAATCATTCGCGCCTGCATCCAGGGCCAAGATTGTATCGGCGTCGGATTCGGCAGCCGTCAACATAATGATGGGAGACTTGATCCCGCTACGGCGCATCAGGCGACAGACTTCGCGGCCGTCCATATCGGGAAGGCCCACATCCAGCAAGACGGCGTCGAAGTACTCGTTTTTGACCAATTCTAGACCGCGCGCACCGCCATCGGCCTCAATGGTCTCGAATTCTTCATGTAAACGTAATTGTTCGCTGAGGGACTGACGCAAGGCATCGTCATCGTCGATAAGCAGGATCTTTTTTCCGTTTGTGCTGTTCACAGTATCCGCCCTTGTCTTCGCGCCCCATTTTTGCCTGTCATGCAGGACTTACCCTATCGCAAATGGTCACTTTCCATGTCAGACCATGTGTCACTCCAAATAACACTGGCTCTGGGTCGGTTCAAGGTGTGAGGGGAAAAGGCAATAAGAGCTTGATCGGTGGAGGGGTTTGAACAAGCGGCTCAATTCCTGCTCGTTTTCTTATGAAAATAAAAAAATAACAAAAACAATAAAGAGATAAGTAATATAACTCATAAGTTAGTTCAATTTAGATCCAATATGGCTGGAGACCAATATCGTGCTGTCTATGGCTTGTTCGATAGGAAGATCGGGATTTTTTCTGTTTTCGGGCTGATATGGCAGCCTTGGTGCAGGCCATCCTCCGGCCGTGAACCATTTTCCCGTTGGCTCATTCTCGCGGGCGTGCCACATAATAGGATACGAGACAAGGGTCCCAACTGCCCGCTCCGGGCGAGGTCCCATGACTGTTTTCATTGGTAATCGGACTGAAAGGCAAATGCAGGCCATTCCGGCAAAAGAGCGTCTGGAAGATGCGGCAATTCTGCGTAACGTGGAACGGGCGCTTGCCGAAGTGCGTCGCGGTGCACCCTTAATTTTATTGGCGCGGGATGGTCATGCGGCTCTGGCGGTGCCCGCCGAGGCCGTGACCGATAATATACTGACACAGTTTCGTGATCTTTCCGGGACAAACCCGGTCTTGCTGATTACGCCTGAAAGGGCCGCGGCGATCGGTGTCCTATCCGCCCAGGGCAAAACCGGCGCGGATCAAATTTTGGCCCTTTCCCTCGCGGATTTGGATGCAAAGGCGATCGGCCCGCTCGCAGATCCGGTCCCCCCGAACATGCCGGCCGAATTTAATCTGGTCCGAGACCCGCTGCCCCTGTCGTTAACGCAAGGTGCCATCGACTTGGCAAAGCTCGCCCGCTTGTTACCGGCAGCGGTGATTGCACCCCTGCAGGCTCAGTCGCCGGATAGTTTGCGCCAATGGAGTGAAAACCATGGATTACTATGGGTTTGGGCCGATGACGTAACTCACTATGGCCTGGCGGCGGCGCATCAGCTGGTTCGGGTGGCCGAGGCGCGTATCCCTCTTGAAGGGGCCGAAGACACCAGGGTCATCGCCTTTCGCCCCAGTGACGGTGGAGTGGAGCATTTGGCCATCGTTGTTGGCCGGCCTAAGCCAGAAAATCCGTTGTTGGTGCGGCTTCATTCCGAGTGTTTTACGGGTGACCTCCTGGGATCATTGCGCTGTGACTGCGGCGATCAGCTGCGCGGTGCCATCGAGGCAATTGGCAAAGAGGGTGCGGGGATTTTGCTCTATCTTAATCAGGAAGGGCGCGGCATCGGCTTGGTCAACAAACTGCGGGCCTATCAGTTGCAGGATCTGGGCGCGGACACGTTGGAGGCTAACGAGACCCTGGGTTTTGGCGCGGATGAGAGGATTTACAAGCCCGCCGCAGAGATGCTGCGGCAATTGGGTTTTGACCGCATTCGCTTGCTGACCAACAACCCGGAGAAAGTTGGTGGGCTTACGGATTGGGGTCAATCCTGGGGCCTGACCGTTGTCGAACGGGTGCCGCACAGCTTTCCCTCGAATGGCCATAATGATTTTTACCTGGCGACCAAGGCCAGTCGCTTTGGCCATCTGTTCTAGGGTCCAGACCCTAACCTTCAAAATGTCAGAATGAGGACGGGGGCAACCGGCAAGATCTGCTTGCCCTGGGCAAAAGGTGCCTGGCCAGGTCCGAGTCGTTTTGAAAACTATTGATTTTCCTGGATATTTTAGACGACTTTCGAGGCTTCAACCTGGCCCGGTTGTTGCATCCTATTTGCAGAGTTATTGATGGCGGTGAGAATGGAAGCAGCGGTTAACGACATCATGCGACCGGCCCTGGGCGGTTCTTCTGCCTCGGACAAGGCCAAGAATTTGACCGTAACCGTGGCTAAGACTCGGCCGGATGATAGTGGCGAGCGTCTAACCATTGGTAGCGAGAACAATGAACGAGGCTTGCGGGACTTGGGCCCAGGGGGCCCATCGGCGGACCTCACTTTTGGCGATCTATTGGACGTGGCCAATCCTCTTCACCACATTCCGGGCATAGCATCGGTTTATCGAGAAATCACCGGCGACGAGATTGGCGGGCCTGCGCGAATGATCGGTTCGATGATTTACGGCGGCCCCATGGGGCTTCTCGTTTCCATGGCCAACATCGTCTCGGAGGAGACCAGCGGCAAGGACCTCGGCGCGCATGTAATGGCTTTTGCCACCGGAGGGGATGTCGATGACCCAGGCCAGCTCGAGGCTCCAAGCCTGGCGACCTCCGAGCCGCCTCAATCCGGACCGGCACCCCAATCCGCGGCTTCCAACCAGGAGCCTCCGAATTTTCTGCCGCTCCAGGCCTCCGCTGTGTCCTCGCCAATGGTCGCCTCTCGTGATCAGGCGCTTACCGGATTGGCGGCGCTTCAGGCATTTGCCGCGGATCTGCACTCCGAGAAGCGGCCCGCCACGCCTGCAGCGGCACCTTCTGGGCCTGTGCAGGATAACCCCCTGGCCCAACGGGCTGACCGGCCGCCCTTTCCCAATGGTGAAGCAGCAGCCGTCGTTGCTTCTGGTTCGGTCCCGCGCGGCAGCGTGATACCGGTGGCCCAAGCCGTACCCCCTGCTGAAGGGGAAGCGCCCGTGGACTTCGCCCAAAAGATGTTGCAGGCTTTGGACAAGTACGAAAGCCTGACGGATCAACGCCAAGCTCAAGAAGATCTGGGAAGGCGAACCTCTTTTCTGATTGATTGATCAAGCCGGATAGAGTGATCTGACGTCACTTTTCAGGGGAGGCGACCGTTTCATGGTCGACTTAGAGGTTTTTCATGTTGACGGCCTGTGGTGGGCGCGCCTGCAAGATCGACAGTGGCGATGCGCCATCGGCCGCGGCGGCATCACCAATTCCAAAAGGGAGGGGGACGGCGCAACCCCTGTGGGCAACTGGCCGTTGCGCAAAATTCTCTTTCGGCCAGATAAAATCTCCGGCCCATCGTCAGCGACAACTGATTTAAGTTGGGAGACTATTCATCAGGACGACGGCTGGTGTGACGACCCCTCCCATGCCTGCTACAACGAAGCTGTTAAGCTGCCTTTCGTGGCCAGCCATGAGGAACTTTGGCGCGCCGATGACCTTTACGACATCGTTGGCGTTTTGGGCTACAATGACCGCCCGCCGATCCCCGGCGCCGGCAGCGCGATCTTTTTGCATGTGGCCAGTCCGGATTACGGTCCTACTGAAGGGTGCGTGGCTCTGGCCAAAGCGGATCTGCTGGATCTCCTGAGGCAAACCAACGGTCCGCTTGTGGTCTCCGTTCGACCCCCTGAAGCTTAAGTGGACTCGTGTTCCTCTCCTAGCGAATCTGTGCCCAGACCTTGTCTAGCGCCTGTTTCAGAATCTCCGAGGCTTCGTCGATTTCGGCTTCGTTGATGATCAGGGGCGGCATGAAGCTGATTCGATCCGGTGTGATGGAGCGCAGATAAAGGCCCAGTTCATGGGCGGCATCTTGCACTCGCACGCCGACCTTAAGTTCCGGGTCGAAGGGCTGGCGCTTTTTTTTATCCGCCATGAGCTGGATACCGCAGAAAAGACCGATACCGCGAACGTCGGCGACCAAGGGGTGATCTTGTAGGGCCGTGCAGCGTGCTAAAAAGCGTTCTGAAACCTGGCGCACGTGTCCCACCAGATCCATGTCCTGATAAATCTGCAACGCCTCCAGTGCAACGGCCGCACCCACCGGATGGCCGGCGTAGGTAAAGCCATGGCCCAGCACCCCGACCTCGTCCGAGTTACGCATCATATCTTGGTAAAAATCCTCTTTGATCATCAGGGCGGACATAGGGAAAAAGGCGGCGGTCAGGGCCTTCGCGCAGGACGTGGAGTCCGGCTCCAGGTCAAAGGCCTGGGCGCCCCACATGTGACCCGTTCGGCCGAAACCACAAACCACCTCGTCCACATGAAAGTGAATGCCGTATTTGCGGATCACGGCCTGCATTGCCGGCCAGTATCCTTCCGGCGGGTGAATGGCGCCGCCGCCCGACTGCATGGGCTCCGCGAAAAATGCGGCGATGCTGTCCGGTCCTTCGGTGAGCACCAACTCCTCGAACTCCTGCGCCATGCGGGCGGAGAATTCCTCCTCGCTCTCTCCCCCCTGGTGCGCCAGGTAATAGTTCGGGGTGGAGAGTTTCAGGAAGCCTGGCAAGGGCAGACCGAATTTAGCATGCATATGGGGCTGGCCCGAGGCGCTGACCGCCGCCACCGTGTTGCCGTAATAGCCCCGCCAGCGGGAAATGATCTTGCGTCGCTTGGGCTGATCCCGCGCAATATTGCGGTACCACAAGAATTTGATGATGGCATCGTTGGCCTCGGACCCGGAGCATTGGAACATGACCCGGTCCATCGGTACGGCAGCCATGCCGGTCAGGCGCTTGGCCAGCTCGGCAATTTTAGGGTGGGAGCGGCCGTAGAAGGTGGGGGCAAAGGGTAACTCGTCCATCTGGCGCTTGGCCGCCGCAGCCAGCCGGTCGTTGTGATAGCCCAAAGAAACGCAGCCCAGTCCGGAGAAGCCGTCGATGATCTGGCGCCCGTCATCGGTGGTAAAGCGCACGCCATGGCCTTTGGTCACCATCACCGTCGGGCCGTCTTCGCTTTGCTGGCGCAGGTTGGTTTGACCGTGGATGTGATGATCCCGGTCTAGCTCATAATAGCTTTGGTTTGTCAGCGGTGGTTCAGGGGCATGATCCATGAATTGGACTCCCAATGGAGGTCAAGGACGCTTCAGCTTGACTTTCAGCGCTTATGAATTGAATTTCAATCTCCAAATTTGGCTCTCTTTGTGAATTTTTTTCAGTTAAAGACCATGAACTTTCCTCTTTTGGATCTGAGGCACTATCAAATGATCGCCACTTTGGCGAAGACACCCCGGGTAACCGATGCGGCCGAGCGTTTGGGCATTACCCCGTCTGCTTTGTCCCACCGTATTCGCGAGGCAGAGCGGCGCTTGGGAGTGCCGCTTTTCTCCCGCTCCCAAAAGCGCTTGCGTATGACGGCGGCCGGCGAGTATCTGGCGCAGGTGGCTGAGCGTCTGATCGGTGATTTGGTTCGGGCCGAAGCGGACGCCGAACGCATGGTCCAGGGAGTGCGCCAAGTGGTGCGCCTGACCGTCGAGGCTTATAGCGCCTATCACTGGCTGCCGCCTTTCCTACTGCACCTGCGCAATGTGATGCCGGACGTGGGCCTACAGGTGGTGGCAGCTGCATCGCGCAGCCCCATGGAGAGTCTGACCGACCACACGGTGGATTTGGTCATTCAATCCGGCGAAGCCGGCGGCACTCAGTGCGAGTCCCTACACCTCTTTGATGACGAGCTGCTCTTTATCATGGCGCCGGACCATAAACTGGCCGGGCATGATCATATCGATGGCCGTGACATCGTTGGCGAGGACTTTATAACCTACACTCGGATCCCCGAACCGGATCGGGAATACGCCCGCTTGTTCCGGCCCAATAATACCTTTCCCAACTGGACCGAGACGGTGGAATTGCCCGAGGCCATTGTGGAACTGGTGGCTGCTGGCTTGGGTACCTCGGTGTTGGCCGGCTGGGCGGTTCAAGAGGCGATGCGGAATGGTCGCATCGTTGCGTCAAGGGTGGGACCCGCGGGTGTAATGTTGTCTTGGCATGTCACTCTGCGGCGTGACGAGTCTGCCAATGGGAAGGTGATCAAGGCGGTCGCCATGGCCCTTTCGCGCTGGTGTCGACAAAGCAGTGCATTTCAAAAGGGATGAAACAAGACGATGAACGAGGTGAAGCGAATTTGTTTTATTGGATTGGGCACTATGGGCCTACCTATGACCCAGCGATTACAAGATCAAGGCTTTGATGTCGCGGCCTGGGACCTGTCTACGGCAGCGGGGGCAGAGCTGAAAGGGCGCTGTTCCAGCCTATCCCAAGCAGCCGAAGGAGCCGACTACTTGATCACAATGCTGCCTGAAGGCAGGCATGTGGCAGAAGTGCACAAGGCGGTTCAAGGCATGGCGGGCCCGGCCCGTCGAATTTTTATCGATTGCTCGACCATCGATGTGACCACAACCCGCCATTTGGCGGAAAAGGCTGCGGCTCACGGCCTGGGCTTTGTGGATGCACCGGTCTCCGGCGGTGCCGAGGGCGCGCGGGCGGGCGCCTTGAGCTTCATGACCGGAGGCGATGGGGCCGATGTGGAAAGGGTGAAGCCCGTGTTGGCGGCGATGGGCACAAAAGTTTTGCATTTTGGCACTGCCGGATCGGGCCAGGCCGCCAAGGCTTGCCACAACATGATTTGCGGCATCACCGCCTTGGCGGTTTGTGAGTCTTTTGCATTGGCCGATGCCCTGGACCTGGATCCGCAAAAGTTTTTCGATCTCTGCAAAGGTGCGGCGGCGCAAAGTTGGATTTTGGAGAACCGTTGCCCGGTGCCCGGATTGACCCCCGACGCACCCTCATCCAAGGCCTATGCGCCTGGCTTCGCGGCTCGCCTTATGGCCAAGGACCTAGGGCTGGCACAAGAGGCGGCTCAGGCAGCGGGGCAAGCTACACCCTTCGGCGCTGAAGCGGCGCGGCGATTCGGCGACTATGTGGCCGACGCCGACGCGGGCAAATTGGATTTTTCCGCCATATACCGGACTATCCGTCAGGGTGGCTGAAGACGGCTCGATCGTTGCTAGTTTTAATGTGTCCCTTTGGCGTTGGTCCTGCTTGCCCGTTGATGGTGGAGGGGATGAGCCTCGCCCCACATGCGTTGTGCCGCCTCGGGTGTTGTGACGTAGTCTGGGTCCTCCACATAGCTGAGCAAGAGGCTATGTCGCTCCTGATCGACCGGCGCGGTCACTCGGTGCAGGCTATAACCGCCTCTAAAAAGCTGCAGGTCACCTGGTTTCAGTACCAGGCTATGAACCTTTTGGCGGTCACCATCCAGGACCGCCTTGACCTCGTCATAGTTTTCGGATTTATCGGTGCGGATGTCGGGGACATATTCGAATACGCCTCCTTCTGCGGATTGGGTCAAGCCGATGGAAACGGTGTAGTCGTTGGTATCGAAGTGCCAAGAGAATTCCCGACCGGGCGGCTGCACATTCACATTCACGCTGCCAAAGGGGTCCGGATAGGGGTAGAGCCGGGAGAAGCCGAGGCTATCCGCTACGAATTGACACAGATCGGCGTTTTGAAAGAGGGCCCAGGTGACACCAGCCCGATCAAAAAAGTCCGCGCGAATCATCCCATGTCGCCGCGGCGCAAGGCGCCGCAAGGGGTGGTCTGCCGGCTTGTTTGTGGGTGGCTCGGAAAAATAGGGATTCAAGTCGGCCTGGTGAAAGACGGCCTTTGGACGGTGCTGGAGGGCTTCGGCCTGGATTGCTTCAAGGGTTTCTGCACGCAGAAAATCGCTGAGTTGGGCGCAATTTTTCGCCGCGAGGCTGTCCCTGGTGCGTCTTAGAAGTGCTCCATAAGCGGGTTGATCCCTCTCATGGATTGGATAGGCCCTGGTATCGAACAAAGTTGCGGATGTGAGATTGGATATACTCCCCACCCCTGTCATGGTTTGCTTTCCTTTCTAAGACTTCAAGCGGGTGTTCTGGGGATCGTAGAAGGGTGGCATTGCAACGGTCGCAGTCGCCATTTTGCCGAATAGGGTTAGCTTGATCTTTGTCCCTTCTTCTAATGCTTCGCCCCTCACATAGCCCAAAGCAAACCTCTGATCGAGCCGAAAGCCCTGGCTTGCGGAGGTCACGTATCCAATCCATTGGCCGTCTTGGGTGATGGGATCTCCCGCTAGGGGGTCGGCTTCGGCTCCCTCCAAAACGAACCCGGTAAAATGCCAGGATAGGCCGTCATCTCTCGCCGCAAGGGCAGCATCCCGTCCCACAAAGTCGTCTTTTTTAAAATTCACAAAGCCTGCCAGGCCGGCTTCAAAGGGTGAGTATTCACAGCCGAAATCCGCGCCCCAACCGTGATAGCCCTTTTCTATACGCATGGCGTTTAAGGCATAGGAACCGAAGTCTGCGAGCCCCAGGTCTCGCCCGGCATCCCAACAGGCGTCGTAGATTGCCGATAGGTCCTTTGAGGCCATGTGCAGCTCCCAGCCCAATTCGCCCACGTATGACACCCGCAATGCCGTGACTGGTCGGCCGGCGAGGGTGATGTCACGGACCGACATCCAGGGCATTGCGTCTGCGCTCAGGTCTCCATCGGTTAATTGACCCAACAGTTCTCGCGAGCGAGGTCCCATGACCATCAGGGCGGCGTCTCGTGGGCTGCCTTTGGACAGCGTGACCGAACCATCGTCAGGCATGTGGGTGGCGAGCCAGTCGTAATCTCGGTCCAGCGCCAGAGTGGGGCCGCAGAGCAGATAGTGATCGTCGGCCAGGTAGGCGATGGTTGCCTCGCTCCACACTTTGCCCTTGGGGGTCAGCATGTAGGAGAGCTTCACCCGACCTGGCCCCGGCGCGGTGCCGCAAAAAACCAGCTCCAGGAATGCCTTGGCACCCGGGCCTTTGAGTTCGTATTTGGTGAAACCGCCGTGATCCATGATGCCTACGGCATCCCGCACCGCTTCGCATTCTTGACGAACCGCCTCCTGCCAGGGTTCGTCATCCTCAAAGGATAATTTGTCCTCGTCGTAAGTTTGACCGTCCCGATCAAACCACATGGCCCGTTCCCATCCGCCGATCTGGCCGAACTGGGCGCCCTTTTTCTGAAGGCGATCATAAAGGGGCGTGCATTGCAAAGGCCGGCCGGAAGCAAGAAGCCGGTGGGGGTAGGGGATCGCGTATTGCAGGCCATAGAGGTCGACGATGCGCGCGCGAGCAAATGCTTCATCCGCCCAGTCACCAAAGCGCCGCGGATCCCAGGCCGTTAGGTCCCACTCGGTCTCTCCCTCGGTGATCCATTCGGTGATGGCCTTGCCGACGGCAGCCGACTGGGTAATGCCCACCTGGATGCCGCAAGCTTGGTAGAAGTTTGGCAGGCCCGTAGCTGGTCCGCAGAGGGGCTGAGCATCCGGCGAATAGGCGATGGGACCGTTGATGAAACGCTGAGCCCCTGCTATTTCCAGCAGGGGGATATGGGCCATCGCACCCTCGAAGACTTCCAGGATATCATCGACAGAATCTGGAAATAGCGAATGGGCAAAGGCCTCGGGCACGCCGTCGGCAAAAGCCAAGCGCCCGGCATGCCCATAGGAACCAAACAAAAAGCTCGCCCGCTCGCGCCTGAGGTAAAAGCGGATATCCGGGTCGCGGACTAAAGGAAAGAGGGCTTGGTCCGCCTCCAGATCCGGCACGGGGTCGGTGACCAGGTATTGGTGCTCGAGCACCGCAATGGGTGCCCGTCCGCCGGCCAGCTGTGTCACCTGATCGCCGTAAAAGCCGGTCGCGTTGACAATGCTCTCGCAGGTCACATCACCTCGATCGGTTTGCACCAACCAATCACCCGAGGCGGTTCGGGTGATGCCCGTGACCTTGGTAAAGCGCGCCACTTCACCTCCCAGGTCCCGCGCGCCTTTCGCCAGGGCTTGGGTCAGTTGGCTGGGGTCTATATCGCCTTCATAGGGGTCAAAAATGCCGCCTAGGATGTCCCCGTTACAGCTGTAGTAGGGATGGCGGGCTTCCATCTGCCCAGGCTCCAGCATTTCCAGGCCAAAGCCGGCGGATTGAGATAGACCGACCAGGTGCTCAAACTGGGCCATACGCTCTTTAGTGTGGGCTGGCCAAAAGGCACCGGTGTGGCGATAGGTGATGGGGGCATCGACAGCCGAGTCCAGATCTTTATAGAGCTGCCAGGCATAGTTGCCCGCCCGCATCCCCAGCCAGCTATGGGCATAGGTGGGAATGTTTCCGGCGGCGTGCCAGGTAGAGCCGGATGTGAGCTCGTCCTTTTCGATCAGAAGGCAATCGGTGATGCCCGCTTTAGCCAAATGATAGAGGCAAGATGCGCCCACAGCGCCACCACCGATTACAACCACCTGAGCCTGAGCGCGCATGGGTTAAAACTCCGCCAGCAAGCGGCCATAGCCGGTGACAGGATCGGAGATACCAATGGCGCGCAGCGTCTGCCAATAAACCGCGACATTACAGGCGATGATGGTTTTGCCGGTCTCCTGCTCCAGCGCCCCGATCATGCCAACCAATGGCAAGGCCGTTCCGACTTGTAAGATGGCGTCACAATCCGCCTCGGCGACTTGATGCACCACCTTGCGAATGTCCTCCAAGGGCGTCTCACAGATGGCGGGTAGGGAAGGGGCCTCGGTCCCGACGATTGCCGCGACGCGAAAGCCCGCTTGCTCCACGTTGGCGCGGACATTTTGATTGATCTCTTCACCAAAGGGCGTAACCACGCCGACCTTGGTCGCGCCCAGTGCGCGCAGCGCAGCGTGATCGGCCTCTGAAGCGTTGAAGACCGGCAGCCTCAGGTGTTCGGCCAGAGCTGCGCTGCGCCCCGCCAGTTTGGCCACGCCGCCGGGCCCGGCATCGGTGGTCAGGCCGATCACGATGGCTCGTGGCCCACAGTCCATGAGTTTTTCCGCTTCCTCGAAAAGGTCGTCGGAGATGGCATCGCCGCCCAGGCGAAAGCGCTGCATTTGGTTGGTCACGCCGGCGGGCCGCAGCAGCTCCAGCTCGGGCTGGAAAACTGTGTTCATGGCCGGGGTCATCACGCCGATGATGGCCCGTGGCGCCAGGGTATCTGCCATCTAGTTCTGTCCTTTCATGTAGTGGTTCAGGCCGCGCATCCCGTCCCGGTAAATCTGGGTGCCGACAATGTCTCTTAGTTCCCCTTCATGGCTGGGGTCGCAGGTAAATTGACCGGTCCAAATTCCCAGGGTCATGTTGCCGTCTGTGATGGGCAAAAAGCGGTGAGTGGAAACGTAGTCGCTGCAGGGCAGGGGGCTTTCGAGGATGTCGTAGCTGTAAAAGTGTTCCAGATCCGAATGGGCTAGCAAGGTTTCGCGAAAAACAGTTCCATCGACAATATCCAAATGGCGAACCGAGCCGACCGCCGTCGCGCTCCCACATTCCATGCGCGCAGCAACCACGCCGGGGTTCCAGTTGACCACGCCGTCGAAACAGCGGACGCTGTGCCAGACCCGCTCTATTGGCGCCTCGATGATCACGCTGGTTGATACTTTCATGTGGATCCCTTCATGGGGCTAATCCTGTTTCTGGCAAATAGATCTGAAAGCGTTGGCGTATATCGGCTTCCACCGTTTTGGGCAGGTGGCTGGGTACCTCGACCAAAATGTCTTGAACCCGGACCTGCGCCTCGTCCCAGATCGAGGGTCGTCCCGCATCGGTCCAGTCATCCACGCTGCGTCGGTCTCCCAACTGGGGGTAAACATATTCGGACTTCATCAGGGCCAAGGTTTGACCTTCACCCAGATAGTGGCCCTCGCCTGTTGCTACCCGTTCGACCATCTCTAAATCCAGCAGATCGTCGGATACCTCAATGCCACGCACCGTACGCAAAATGGCCCCACACATATCGTTGTCAATGACCATCGCCTCTGGTGAAGCAACCATGATCGAGCCCAGCATGCCCATGCTGAGATTTATCATGTCGGCGCCTGCCTGGGAGGACAAGGCAACGCTGTAGCCTTTTTCATAGCCGGCCTGCACGTCGGCCACTTTGGAATCGGTCATGCCGGCCGATACGGTGGATGGCAGCTCCAGCTGGCGCAGCAGCTGGGCTGCGGCCGCGTTGGCTACGGCTGATTCGCCCCCGCCGCCGCTCATGGCGCCGGTGCGCAAATCCGAGATGAAGGGCATGAAGGCAAAGATGCAAGGATGCCTCGGTCTGAGGGCATCCACCACCATCAGGCCGGCGAGGGATTCCGCCAGACCCTGGGCCAGGGCACCGGCCAGGGACGCTGGGCTGGTCGCGCCCGCCTGGGCAGCGGTACAGATCTGCAAGGGCATGCCGGCCTCGATCGCCGCACGCATGATCTCCACCCCCTCAGGCGCGTATCGCAGGGGCGAGACCGCGTGGACGATGATGGCCATGCAAAATGGTTGCCGGCGGAAGCGTCCTTCGCCGCCCAACGCCCGATCAAACAACCCCACCACCGGGGCCAGATGACCGGCTGAATCAAAGCTGACACCGATGGGCTTGGCGGTCGCCTTCACACAGGCAAAGGCCGTGTTGATGTCCAGGTCGAGGGGGCTGGGCATGTCCCGGGCTACCACTGGGCGAACGCCGTAGTGGATGTTGGCGCTGGCCTCCACCACCCGCATCAGGGCATAGAGGTCGTCCAGCTTGGAGTCACGATAGGTCAGGCTTTCCGGATCCAGGACCTGAACCGCCGCGCCGCCGGTTCCTAGATGAACCCGGCCGCCGCCGATTTGCAGCCCTTGTGTGTGGTTGAAGCCGGGCAATTCAATTTTCTTGGCCGCCCGCGCCACGGCGTCCATTACCTGCTCACGGGCAAAGGTGAGGCGACCGTCTTCTCTCGAATAAGCACCGGCTTCAACCAGGGCACGTTCTAGCCAATCGGGCGCGGCCGCCATGCCGACCCTTGCCAGGATGTCCAAAGCCATAGAGGTGATATCGGCGGCTTCTTTGTCGGTAAGAGGGCAAAAGCGGCCACCGGCAAAATGAGCTGGCGTCTCGGTTGGACCCCTTTCACTGGACATCCTTTGGCGTCGTCGCTGATGTTGGACCATGACCACAGACCCATACCCTTAACGATCCATCGCAAGGGCTAAATTCCCTTGGAAAAGCCATTGTGCGGAATAATTAGCAAGAAGAATATTCAGTAATATTCCCGGTTTGATGAATTCTTTTAATCAGACTAGGGGGAAGTGGAACCGTGTCTCTGCCATTGCGAGGGCGGGTCACTCTTTGACCTACAGAGGGTTTTTTTGAGCCTGGCCTTGAATTTAAGCCGCTTTCGATGGAACAATGAGGGAAAGAAAAAAATTCTGGGCGGATTGGGGGCAATCTTTGTCTGACATAACGCTGGTATCCGACAGCCTTAGGGCGCATCCACCGAGCGGTGCTTGGTTTTTGCGAGTCCGACGGCGCGGCTATCAGCGCATGCTGGTCATCCACACCCAGTTCAATCTCTATTATTTCTGGGAAAAACGATGGTTTTTTGTGGCCATGGCGGTTGGCGCCTTCATGCTGACCTTGCCCCTGCCCGAGGGGCTGTCACGAGACGCGATGATCGTTTTGACCATGTCGGTTGTGGCAACCATCTTGTTTGTAACAGAGCCTGTGCCTTTACCCACGGTGGCCCTTCTTATTGTGGCCGGTCAAATTTTGCTGCTGAAAATTGACTCCACCACGGTGGCGCGAAGTTTGATGACGGACTCCGTGCTTTTTATTATGGGCTCGCTGATGTTGGCGGTAGCCATCGTCAAGCAGAAGCTGGACAAGCGGATTGCCTGGCTGATCGTTAAGGTCACTGGCACCAAAACGGCCAACATCTGTTTCGGCATCTCGGTAGTGTCAGGGGTTTTGGCCTCCTTCATCGGCGAACACACGGTTGCGGCCATGATGCTACCGGTGGGGATCATCCTCATATCCTTAACCTCCGAGGATGTCAGCAAGGTGCGGGGCTTGGCGGCGGTCCTGTTGTTTTCGATCTGTTACGGCTGTTCGGTGGCCGGCATCGGCACGCCCTCGGGCGGCGCGCGCAACGCCATCATGATCGGTTATTGGAAAGAGTTCTTTTACGATCCCACCAATCCGGAGACCCACCGTTTCCTGATCGATTACTTGAAGTGGATGACCTACGCCTATCCCATGTTTTTGCTGCAGTTGCCCCTGGTGACGGTGGTTTTATTTTTTACCTTTAAGCCTGAATACCGGGATTTGACCCGCCCGGTGGCCAGGCTGCGGGGTCAGGTGCGCCGGGATGGGCCTATGAAGCCCGGTCACTGGGTGACGATTTTGTTTTTCATCCTTATCCTTATTTCTTGGATTTTCCTCTCTGAAGAAATCGGCATGGGCACGGTGGCGATCATCGGCGCTGCAGCATTTTTGATTGCCGGTTTGGTGAAGTGGGAGGATCTGAATTCAGGGGTGAACTGGGGTGTTGTCTTGCTGTACGCGGCGGCGATTTCCCTCGGCGTGCAAATGAAAGATACCGGTGCCGCGCTGTGGATTGCTGAATCCTTTTTGCGCCTCTTAAAACCCTTTGGCGCGGATCATGGCATCGGGCTTTGGATCTCGGTGTCGGCACTCACCACGGGTGTTACCAATACCATGTCCAACGGTGCCGCCGTGGCGGTACTGGGGCCAATTGTTCTGAAACTGGCCGTTGCGGCGGGTGAAAGCCCCATCGTCTTAGGATTTGTTACCGCGGTTTCATCCGCCTTTGCGTATCTGACGGTGGTGGGAACACCAGCTTGCACGATTGTCTATGCTTCCGGCTATTTAAAAACCACCGATTTCCTAAACGTTGGTTGGCGCATGGTCTTGGTTTCGGTGGTTGTCATGCTCTTGGCGGCATCGGTTTATTGGCCGCTTTTGGGAGCCTAGCTGCCATGCCGTTGGAGCCCAAGCCGAACGGCGAAACCGAAGAAGTCCGGGCCTGGCGCCGCAAGAGGTTTCGCATCTTGGTCTGCGTCAACGGAACGGAGGAATCCTATCAAGCCTTGCGCTTTGCTGCCGAGATCGGCCGGTCTAAGGAATGCGACATTATCCTAGCCTACGTCCGCCCCACCGATCAGGGACTTCGCACCGGTGGCCTGCAAATACGAGTGGCGCGGGAAAATATGCTCGATTGGGGCCTTGAGCTGCCGGGTGTGAAGTATTTGAGAAAGGGCTTGGAACTCCTCGTCGAGGCCGGGCACATGGAGCATGAATGGGATTCGATACACACTCACACGGATGTTTGGGGCGACCCCCTTGGCGACAACAAGATCGAGTACCAACACGAGGATGGCAAGTCTATTGTACTGAAACTGAAAACCGCTCCCGATATTGTCAGCGGTATCTTGGATCAATACGAATTAGGCCCCTACAATCTTATGGCGCTGGGCCAGCCGAGTCGTTGGCAGGGTGAATTTCGCTCTTTCTGGGACGCCGGCGTGGCACAAAAAGTCGCGATGCTGTCCCCTTGTTCTGTTTTGGTAGCACGCGAAAACTCGCAGGCAAAAGGACACTTGATTTGTACTGACGGAACGGAGCGTTCCCTTGATTCCATGAAACGCGCGGCGGTGCTGGCGCATCATTGTAAAAGCCCCATCACCTTGTTTACCGTTTCCCGGGACCATGAAAGTAAGCAGCAGGCCGAAGAGACAATCAACAACGCTCGATCCATGCTCTCCGAGCTGGGCATTGGGGTGGTCGCGGAAAAAATCGGTGTGGGCGATCCCACCGAACAGATCTGTCATGCGGGCGAGGATTTCGCCATGATCACGGTCTCGGATTCGGGTAAGTCCAGGCTCAAACGATTCTTGGTGGGCAGCGTTGCCTTTGGGGTAATGGGACGTGCCAAAACCTCCGTGTTGAATGTTCGATAAGGCGGGTGGACCGCCTTTTTCTGGATTGCTTTTTTGCGATCGAATGAGGGAAAGAAATTAGATCGATGACCATAACCGATGAAACGGTACCCGCCCCGTCCTGGGGGATAGATAATGACTATGGCCCCTTAAAGGATGTGCTGCTGGGCAAGCCCGAATTTTACCGCTGGGTCGAGGCTGGCCCGCTCATCGGCCGCACCTTGGCCAACGCTCACAAAACCGGCGCTAAGTTCGATCTGCAAACGGCCATGGCGCAACACGCGGCGATGGTGCAGATCTACGAGGAAGCCGGCGTGCGTTGCCACTACCTAGAAGCCGATGAGGTTTTGCATCGTAATTTCTTCGCTCGGGACTCCAGTGCCATGACGCCTTGGGGGGCCATTATATGCCATATGCAGCTCAAGTGTCGTCGAGCGGACTATGTGAGTGTCATTCGGTTTTACCAAGAAATGGACATCCCCATTTGGAAGTTTGTGACGGCGGGCCATTTCGAGGGGGGTGACTTTGTCATCCTGGAGCCGGGCACGGTGTTGATCGGCTACTGTGGTGAACGCTCCGAACAAGAAGGGTCCGAACAAGTGGCTAAATGGGTGCGGGAGAAGGGCTGGGATGTGGAAGTGGCACCCATCTCTCGAGAATTTGTACACATGGACGGCTTGGTGGTGCCCCTGGCGCCGAAACTTCTCGTCGCCTGCCTGGATGCCTTGGAGGGTTGGGTGGTCGATTGGTTAAAGGCCCGAGACTTCGATTTTGTCGATGTGGGCTACGCGGAAGCCAAGAACCTGGGTGTTAATTTGGTGGCGCTGGGCAACAACAAGGTCCTGTCCATGCAGGGTGCCGACAACCTCAATCAAAAAATGCGCGACCGGGGTTTCGAGGTTTTTGAGCCCGATATGTCCATGTTCACCCTGGGCGGTGGTGGCGTTCATTGTCTCTGCCAAGCACTCTGCCGGGAGTGATACCGTCACTGACGTATTCGAGGAGTTAGGTAAGGCACTAAAGGCGGTCCAGCCACGGGCCGGTGAGCTTATAGGCGGCAAGGCCCAGATTGCGAAAGGCGTGAAAGCGGATGGTTTCCATGGTCTCGGGTGCAAGGGCAGGCGAATCTCCCGAGACCGCTTGGGCCAGCCATTTTCCCATTAATGTCGCCATGGCGACGCCACGCCCTTGAAAGCCCAGGCCCGCGTAGGCGTCAGGCCCCAGTTGAAAGAGGCGAGGTCGGTGGTTCCGGGTCATGGCAACATAGCCGCCCCAGTCGAATTCCCACTCGACCTCTTTGAGCAGTGGAAAATATTTTATGGCTTCGGACCGCAAATGATCGGTAGGCCCGACTTCGCGATTGTCCAAGTGCATGCCCCTGCCACCGATGACAAATCGTTGTCCAGGTCCGCGGCGAAAGTAACACATCATGCGGCGTTGCTCGGACACATGGTTGCCCTGGGGCAGCATCTTATCCCATATCTGTGGCGGAAGGGGCCGCGTGGCCGTTTGATGGCTGGCGACAGGAATGATGGTCTGGGCGAGTTTGGGCCATAGCGCATCGGTATAGCCATTGGTGCCGATTACCAAGGATCGCGCTTTGACGGTTCCTTTTTCCGATTTGACCCGCCAAGTGTTCTCAATTCTTTCGACGGAGTGGACGGGCGAGTGACCATGTATCGTGACCCCTTGTGCAACGGCGGCGCGGGCGAGGCCGCGGGCGTAGGCAAGCGGGTTCAGGGTTCCGCCGCGTCGGTCGATCAAGCCGCCGCAATAGCGTGTCGTGCCCAGCAGAGTGGAAATAGCCTGGCGATCACAGATCTCGATCGGCGCACCCTGTCTCAGCCATTCTTGTCCGTCTCGGACGATGTGAGCTTGCTCCTTTTGGTTCAAAGCGCCGCGCACATAGCCTGCTTGATCCGCTTCGCAGTCAATGGCGTGGGCTCGAATGAGCTCAAAGACCAGATCGCACGCGCCCGAGACTTCTCTAATCAGCCGCTCACCGGATTTATGCCCAAACGCTTCAAGAATTTGCGAGGGTGCAATCTTCCAGCCTGGATTGACCTGCCCGCCATTGCGGCCGGAGGCGCCAAAACCGGGTTCATGCGCCTCTAGAACCGTGGCACAAGACCCTGCGGTTGCCAGATGGAGAGCGGCCGACAATCCCGTGTAACCGGCCCCAATGATCACGCAGTCGGCCTGCGTTTCGCCGCGCAGAGGGGATGTTTCGATCGCACCTTCTTTGCTTGTCGCTTTCCACAAGGATTGATGAAAGCCCTCTTGGCGGTGGTGGTTTGGGGTGTTGCTCATCGTTGGGAATGCACCGGCTAAAGTTCTGTCGCGAAGCCCTTTTCATATGCAATGATTGCCATCGAAGGCTCCAGGTCCCATTATGATGCACTCGATTACCAGGTGAGGAAAAGCGATGATTATTTTCCCTGACATCGAACTCCAAAATGGCAAATGCGTGAATCTGGTTCGTGGGCAAATGGATCGGCCGGTTGTCTATGATGTAGACCCCGTCGAGGCCGCGAAGGGTTTTGCAAGCGATGGGGCCGAATGGCTCCATGTTGTTGACTTGGATGCGGTCGCCCAAAACGAGACCAACAATTCCAAGATAATTGAAGAGATTATCGCAAGCGTCCATGTTCCGGTTCAAGTCGCCGGGGGTATCCGCACCCTGACGGCCATCGACCGCTGGTTCGAAAAAGGTGCCGGACGGGTCGTAATCGGGACGGCGGCCGTTGCCGAGCCCCAGCTAGTCCGGGACGCGGCGGGTCATCATCCCGGCAAAATCGTTGTGTCCGTTGATGCCCGTAATGGCCAAGTGGTCTGCGAGGGCTGGCAAAAAACAACAGCCTGGACGCCCTTGGAATTCGCCCGCCAGTTCGAGCTGCTGGATTTGGCCGGGATCATTTTCACCGATATCGACCGGGATGACGATCTGCCGGAGTCCACACTGGCCACGACGACAGAATTGGCCAGTTCCCTTATCCTGTCGGTGATCTCCTCAGGCACGGTCAAGTCCTTGGATGACATCTCTACTTTGCATTATTTGCCCAACATTTCCGGTGCCATTGTCGGGCGCGCCTTTTTCAATGGTGAATTCACTTTGCGGGATGCCTTCGGCGTTATTCGGGACCGATAAGGAGAGGTTTTGTGCCTCCCGATGGGGCTTACCTCTTCGATCTGGTCCGGGATTACGCGGATTTAGGGGATCATCGCACAGGCACGGCGGTTGATCGGGCCACGCTCGCCTGGTTCGCCGGCCGGCTGGCTGAAATTGGTGCCCATGTCGACCTTCTTGACTTTGATTTTCCGCGCTTCACGGGCAGTTGGCACCTCAGTCGCGATGGTAGTCCTGTCGAGGCCCTGCCGCTCTATTACCAATCACGCGGCAGTTTGAACGGGGTGTCGCCGGCTGTGGCCGAGATTGACGCGGATCGCGGCGAGGCGGCCGTAAGCGCTAATATCGAACAGGAGATTGAGAGAGCCAGCGCCGCGGGTCATAAGGCTTTGGTGTTGGCGACACGATGCGAGACGGATGGACTGGTCGCCAAAAACCGCACGCTTCAAGAGGCTGACGGTATTGCAACTTTTTTGGTCGCGGGTGTTGAGGCTCATGGCAGTCATCAAGCCGAATGGCGCTTGACCTGTGACTTGAACCTGGAACCCGGCCGTTCGGCGACGGTGATCGGCAAATTTGCTTCCTGCGAGGGGCCTAACGACCTCCCACCTTGGGTAATCACCACACCCCTTTCAGGGTGGTTTCGTTGTGCCGGGGAGAGGGGCACGGGCATTGCCCTATGCCTGCATCTAGCGCGTTTTTGCGCTCGTGCCCAGCGTCCCCTCTGGATCATCGCCCCAAGCGGCCACGAACTCGGGTATATGGGAGCTTATCGTTTCCTAGAGACTTATCAGAGCCCGGTTCAAGGGGTTTTCCACATTGGCTCGTCAGTGGCCTGCCACGGCCGGCAGCTCCGCCTTACCGCCAACCTTCCGGGCGAAAAGAAGGAGCCGCTAAGGGCTGCAGCCGCGCGGTTGGGTGCGGCGTTCGTGGTTCCCAAGAGCAGCCTAAATCCCGGCTCTTGGTGGGGGGAGTCCGAATGTTGGGCGCCGCGGGGCCACCCCATGGTGTCGATTGCCGGGTGGGCGCCTCATTTTCATACACCCATGGACCTGCCGGAGCTGGTGACTTCGCCAGATCTCCTCATTGAGACGGCATCCAATCTCCTTCGCATCGGACAGGTACTCTTTGATGACTGAACCTCCAATCATGGGATTGGTAATTCCATTGCCCCACATCGATCGGATCGAAAACTGTAAATCATAAATTTTTTTATTAAAACAGACGCTTATCTAAACGCGTCTGCCCCTCGATACGCGGTCAGTGATTTTTCCCAGGCGGTCATATTCATTGTTTGACAAATGCGAATAATTCGCATTATCAATGGAAAGAGAATTTCACATCCGCAGTTTCGAGACGTCTTTTGAAAGGGTTTAAGATGATTGGGATGATAAGCCGCCGTGCGGTGGCTGTAGCGTTGGGAGTGTCTATGACCGCCGGCTTTTTTGCTTCGGCAGTCCCGGCTATGGCGGAGGAGTTGAACCTCTATTCCTCGCGCCATTACAAGACCGATGAAGCGCTCTACGATAACTTTACCGAGCAGACCGGTATCAAGATCAATCGGATCGAAGGCAAAGGGGATGCGCTGATTGAGCGGATTATCGCCGAAGGGGACAATAGCCCTGCCGATGTGTTTTTGACCGTGGATGCGGCGCGGTTGTATCGCGCTGATCAGGCCGGTTTGTTCCAGCCTCTTGAGTCTGCCGTGCTGGATGAAAAAATCCCGGCGGCTCTCCGTCATCCGGATGGCCACTGGTACGGTTTTTCGACCCGCGCGCGCTTGATTTATTTCAATAAAGATAAAGTGCAAGAGGGTGAATTGGCCGCTTATGAAGATCTTGCCGATCCCAAGTGGGCGGGCCGGGTTTGCATTCGCTCCAGTTCCAATGTCTACAACCAATCCCTCTTGGGCTCGATTATTGCGGCCAAGGGTGAAGGCCCTGCCAAAGACTGGGCAGGGGCGGTTAAGGACAACTTTGCCCGTGATCCTGCCGGTGGCGATACGGATCAGATCCGCGCCGTCGCGGCTGGTGAATGTGACGTCGCTGTCGCCAATTCCTATTACTTCGTGCGGTTGATGACCTCCGATAAGGACGAGGACAAAGCCGTGGCCGAAAAGGTGGGTTGGGTTTTCCCCAACCAGAGTGATCGCGGAACCCATGTGAACGTTTCCGGCGGTGGTGTGCTCAAGAACGCCCCGAACCGCGATGCGGCCGTTAAGTTCTTGGAGTATCTGGCTAGCGCTGATGCTCAGCGGTATTTCGCTGATGGCAACAACGAGTATCCGGCCGTCAGTGACGTGCCCGCCAACTCGCCACTGGCGACCTTAGGCGAATTCAAGGCCGACGATGTTAATCTGGCGGTAATCGGTGAAAATCAGCCGACCGCTCAAAAGGTATTCGACCAGGTCGGCTGGCAGTAACAGTCTTCTTCCGGGAGTGCCCTCTCTCCGGATCTAGCAGGGCCCAGGGTGGAAGTGCGTGAAAACGTAGTTTCTAATCCTGGGTCCTCTTTTTTTGTCCGCTGTCAGCCGTCTCGATTCTGTTGAAAATGCTGTCGAATTTGGCCACATTCCTGTAAGCAAAAAGTCGGGCGACAGCGATTGGACATTTTAGCAATGGGCAAATGTCGGTTTAAGCCTTTACTCGGGGCGGCCAAAGCCCTTGGTCTTTCGACGGCTGCGCTGTTGTATCCAAGCGCCGCGCCGTCGCTTGATCTCGCGGTTGATTTTTCCAAGGCGGAACCGGGCGAGGCCATGCCAGGCGGGACGGCAACATCCCGCAAAGCGGCCAATCGAAACGCTTTCTCTCATCCATCGGCAACGATGAGCTTTGAAAGGCAGCTTGATTTTCGGGTTGGCGATGGGATTTTTCGAAAAGTTTGGGTGTCTGCGCCCGCCTCGACGGTATCCTCGGACGGACTTGGGCCCCTTTATAACGCTCGCTCCTGTCAAGGCTGTCACCTAAGGGATGGGCGGGGACATCCGCCTGCCGCCAACTGGCCCGATGCGACGGCCGTTTCCATGTTTTTGCGCCTTAGCATACCGCCGCAAACCGCCGAGCAGGAAGCCCTCCTAGCGGCGGGGCGCCAACTGGTGGTGCCCGAGCCCACCTATGGCACCCAGTTACAAGACAAGGCCGTTCAGGGACATCTCTCGGAAGGCAAGATGCAGATCACCTATGAGGAGATTGAAGTTCCTCTGAACGGGGGCGAGACCGCCTGGCTCCGTCAACCGACCTATGAAGTGACCTACGAAAATTACGGACCATTGCATCCTCAGGCCATGCTTTCTCCTCGGGTCGCTCCGCCCATGATCGGCTTGGGATTGCTCGAGGCAGTGGATCAGGATTCAATCTTAGCCTGGGCCGATCCTGATGATCGGGATGGGGACGGCGTGTCCGGGCGGGCCAATTGGGTATGGGATGATCAAGCCGGTCAGGTCGCCCTCGGCCGTTTCGGCCTCAAGGCGGGCCAACCGAATCTGCGGCAACAATCGGCCCATGCTTTTGCTGGGGACATTGGCATTTCGACGGCCCTTTTACCCGCGGGGTGGGGTGATTGTACGGATAACCAACTCGACTGTCAGCAAGCCGAGCACGGTAATTCGCCCGAATATGGTAATTTGGAAGTGGGCGACGAACTTATGGATCTTGTCGTCTTTTACGCGCAGAATCTGGCAGTGCCGGTCCGGCGCGATCCCGAGGCGCCAGAGGTCTTGAAGGGCAAAAAACTTTTCTACCAAGCCGGTTGCGTGTCGTGCCATAGGCCAAAGTTTCAGACCGCGCAGAACGGCGAGGTGCCCGGATTGAACGACCAACTTATTTGGCCCTATAGCGATCTGCTTCTCCACGATTTGGGTGAAGGCTTGGCGGATCATAGACCGGAAGGGGCGGCCGACGGGCGTGAATGGCGTACGGCTCCCCTGTGGGGTATTGGCTTGACCGAGACCGTAAACGGCCACAGCTTTTTTCTCCACGATGGGCGCGCCCGAAATCTGCTGGAGGCCATCCTGTGGCATGGCGGTGAGGCCAAGTCTGCCCAGCAGAAAGTCGTGGACATGTCTCCCGGTGAAAGAGCTGCCCTACTGACCTTCTTGCGGTCGCTTTAGGTATTCTGCCGTCTAGTCTCTATAGAGGGCTTTGGCTGATTTGCGCTGCCAGTTGGTCCGCGCGCACGAAGGGAGACTGCTGAGCATCCAGGGTAATTTGACCCAACTTGCGCAGGCCCTCGCGGCCAAATTGATCGCGAAGGCTTTCACGCAGCCAAGTTAAAGCCTGCTCGTGGCGGTTCTTGAGAAGTTGCTGGTGATGCTGCAGATGGGAAAAATGGGCATCCGCCTGTTCCACCAAGCCCCCAATGCCTTGGCCGTCCTGGGCCGAAAGGCTTAGGGCTCTCACTTGCCAGGGAGCGGCTGGTGTTTCCTTACTGGGCGCGGACTCGGAAAGACTTAAGGCTCCGCGCAGATCCGCCAGGGCCCGGCGCGCGGTGGCGCCTAGATCAGACTTGGTGACCACGGCAATGTGGGGAATTTCCATGATGCCGGCCTTCATGAACTGGAGGGAGTCTCCCGAGCCCGGTTGGATGCAAAAGATCACCGTGTCCGCAACGCCGGCCACATCAGTTTCCGATTGTCCCACGCCGACGGTCTCGATCAACACCCGGTCATAGACTGCGCGCATCAAGACCATTGCTGCAACGGTCAGGTCTGCCAGCCCACCGAGCCGGTCCCGTGCTGCCATGGATCGCACAAAAACGCCCTGATCCTCCGCGCCGCCCCGAAGGCGCAACCGGTCGCCAAGCAGGGCGCCGCCGGATCTCTTGGAGGAGGGGTCAACGGCAATCACGCCCACCGTCTGGCCGTTTTGTCGGTACTGGGCGATCACCTGGCCCAACAGGGTCGATTTTCCCACGCCGGGAGGTCCTGTAAAGCCGATCACTTGAGCCCGAGGTGCGAGGTAGGCCGCGTGCAGGAGCGCCCGAACCCCCGAGTCTTGACCCCGGCGCTCCAGCGCCGCTAGGGCCTGCGCGACGGCGCCCTTTCCGCCGGTTCTTAAGGTATCCAGATCCATCTTGGCTCCAGGCGAAGCTTTTCATCGAGCAGTTGCCAGATCTGGCAGCGTTTGGTCAAGCAACAAGTTAAGGCGTTCGACAAGTCGGCCCGACCGGCCTAAAATCCAAATTCAAATCGTGCTTCGGCTGAAGGAGAGAGTGTGGTGGGCAAACTGACAGGCTTCCTTGGAAATCTGCTGAGCGGTGGCGGGACTAAGTCCGTCGATAAAGAGCCGGAACGCAGCGAGGGCGTGGACCATAATGGCTATACCATTTACGCGGCCCCCAAACCGAGCGGCTCGCAATGGAATTTGGCTGGTGTGGTGGCTAAGGAAATCGATGGGGAACAGCGCGAACACGCCTACATCCGGGCGGACACCTATACCTCTAAGGAAGATGCGGAAAAGTTTTCCATCGCCAAGGGTCGCCAATTGGTGGACGAGCGGGGCGATAAGCTTTTCGATTGAGACAAAGGTGAGAGCCGCGCCCCGGTGCTCCCATCAAACTCTGGACAGAAAAGCAAGCAGCCGATAGGTAAGGCGTCGGTCCGCCGCGGCCTTTTGTCCAATTCAGTCGAGTAGCAGTAATGAGTGATCCCGAAACCGATCCGAATAACCCTGACGCCGAAGGGTCCCAGGACTTTATCCGTACCATTATTCGCGAGGATCTAGCCGCGGGGCGGGAGACCCAAGTGATCACCCGTTTTCCACCAGAGCCCAACGGTTACTTGCACATCGGCCATGCCAAGTCCATCTGCCTGAATTTCGGCGTGGCACAGGAATTCGATGGCCATTGCAACTTCCGTTTCGACGATACCAATCCAGTTAAGGAGGATGTGGAATACATCGAGTCCATTCAGGCAGATGTGCGCTGGTTGGGCTTTGACTGGGGCGAGCGCCTCCACTTCACCTCGGATTACTTCGAGCAGCTCTACGCCTGGGCCGAGCATCTGATCCAAAACGGCGACGCCTATGTGGACGACCTTTCGGCCGACGACATGCGCACCTATCGGGGGACCTTGACCGAGCCCGGCAAAAACAGTCCCTTCCGGGACCGCTCTATCGAAGAAAATCTGGATCTGTTTCGGCGTATGCGGGCGGGTGATTTTCCAGATGGAGCGAGGGTCTTGCGGGCCAAAATCGATATGGCCTCGGGAAACATCAATATGCGCGATCCGGTGCTCTATCGCATTTTGCATGCCCATCATCCGCGTACAGGCAATGACTGGTGCATCTATCCAACCTATGATTTCGCCCATGGTCAGTCGGATGCCATCGAATGTGTGACCCACTCCATTTGCACCCTGGAATTTGAGGATCATCGCCCTCTTTATGACTGGCTGATCGATCACTTGCCGACCAACTCCCGGCCTCGCCAGTACGAGTTTTCCCGGCTCAACATGACCTATACGGTGCTCTCGAAAAGGCGCCTGATCCAATTGGTGCAGGAAAATCATGTGCGTGGTTGGGATGACCCCCGTATGCCGACGATTTCGGGCCTGCGGCGACGTGGCATTCCTCCGGCGGCGATCCGCGATTTTGCTGGGCGTATTGGTGTCACCAAAAGTCATAACGTGGTAGAGCCGGCGGTGCTTGAATTCTGTACACGCGAGCTTTTAAACCAAACTGCCGAGCGGCGCATGGCCGTGTTACGTCCCTTGAAGGTGGTTATTGAGAACTACCCTGAAGGCGAGGGGGAGATGCTAGAGGCCGTCAACAACCCCAACAATCCGGAAGCGGGCTCGCGACGGGTGCCCTTTGGCCGGGAGATTTACATTGAACAAGACGATTTCATGGAAGAGCCACCCAAAAAGTTTTTCCGTTTGGCACCGGGGCGGGAAGTGCGCCTGCGCTATGCCTATTTTCTGACCTGTTGCGAAGCCGTCAAGGATGCCGAAGGGGAGATTGTCGAGCTGCGGTGTACTTACGATCCCGAGACCCGCGGCGGCAATGCTCCGGACGGGCGCAAGGTGAAAGCCACGATGCATTGGGTCTCCGCCGATGCGGGTCTGGCGTCGGAGGTGCGTCTCTATAATCCCCTCTTCACCAGCCCCAATCCAGGCGCCGATGGGGACTTTCTGGACGATATCGACCTAGCGTCTCTGGAGGTTGTGAAGGGTGCGGTCCTCGAGCCGTCGCTGGTCCAGGTGCCGGTGGGTCAATCGGTTCAGTTCGAACGCTTGGGATATTTCTGCCCAGACCCGGATGGAACCCCCGAGGCGCCAGTGTTCAATCGAACGGTTGGATTAAGGGACACTTGGACTAAGATCAAAGGTAGAGGCTAGGGCGCTTTCCTGTCTAATAATGGCTTGGGCGAAGTGCCCTGTTTCGAAAGGGTGATCGGTTCAGGCCAAGGGCCCGGCTGCCGGAATTGGGAGCCAAACGGCATCAAAGACAGATTAAGTGTTTTTGAAAAGCTGTTCTCTAGAGTGGGGGATCAGCTTGCCCGTCAATGCGCGATGGCCCAGCTATCGAGAAAGTGGCTAATCAAGGTTTTTAAAATCTGCTGGTCGGCGCGCCAGTCTTGGGTGACGAGGCGATTGCCAAGAGAGAGCGCGCATATGCCGTGCACGCCACACCAAAGAGCCCTGACGCCAAGCTCCAGCTCGTCTTCGGTGGCACGCGGATTTAAAATTGCCAACTCACGTGTCACCAAATCGAATAAGCTATCGACGGTTTGGCTTAGGTCCTGCGGGACCGCCACGTCTGCTTCCGGGCTGTCGTTGAAGAGGAGCGCAAACCAATGGGGATGGACTTCCGCGAAGGCCACGTAGGCATAGCCCATTTGGAGCAAGCGGCCCTGGGGATCCCTGGCCTCCTTGATGGCCGCTAGAACATCTTCCCTGAGCTGGGCCAGGATGCGAGCCTTCACGAAGAGGAGAATGGCAGCCAGGTTGTCGAAGTGGGTATAGAGGGTGCCGGGTGTATAGCCGATGCGTTTGGCAATCTCCCGGGCGGTGATGTTGGGAGCGCCGAAGCTTTCCACCATGGCCATCGTCTCGCTGACGATAAGCTCGTGGAGCTCCTCCTTGGTATGATCGCTTCGGCGCGCCAACTTACAGTCTCCTTACCGCTGGATAGGCATACTTATTTCCACTCGCGCAAACCTTGCCAGGCGCCAGATGCGAGCCGCAGTGTGTTTTTTCCGTGGCGCTCTATCATGGATGAGACAAGCACCAGCACTACCCCAAGCCCGGCAAAGAGCAGCCACGCGTTCACAGTTATATGGCCCGCTATGGTCACAATGACAGCACAAAATCCAATCGCCGTAATCACAAGGCCACCCAAGAAGGGCTCGCGATGTTTGCGGAACAAGCCCCAGGCAGCCAGCGGCCCGCCGATCAGCATCATCAGGCCGGCGTTTGCCAATCCCAAATTATCCTTGAGCAGAAGGAAGGCAACAGCACCCATGAGCAAGGTCGACGCGCCGCGATAAAGGGGCGCTAAGGTCTTGGACTTCTCCGCTGCATAGAGCAGGAACAGAGCCACAGGCGCCAAAACGAAGAGATAAAAGAAGGCGACGCTTCCATCCATGGTCCAGATGGCATCAAAAGCAAAGACGATCCAGGAGAGCCCGATCATCGCACTTCCGATAATCAAAGTCCCCTCGACGATTGAGTCCTGTTGAATCCATACCCGGCTATTGACCAGAGCCAGACCCACGAGGCCGGCAAGGGCGCAGTAGCCCCAAAGGGCATCCACATGCAATCCGAAGCGGACCGCCGCTATGGCGAGTGGCAAGAGAAACAGGCTGCGAATGCCCACGCCCTCGATAGTCCTGAACACCACCGGTGAAGACTTGGCGGCGAAATACCGGCGCTCGAAGAACAAGGATGCCAGGACCATTCCGACGAGCATCGCCGCCCCAAGAGAGGAATCCCTCGCCGGGATCAGCAAAAGGCCGTTCAGAGCTGAGAATGCGGTCGTCAAGCGAAGTGCTTCGCCCCGGGCCAGGACCGAGAACCCCGCATAGGCGACCGGTCCCAAGAGCAGTAAACTGACCCCGCCCACCAGGACCGTGTTGGCCATGGTCACGCCGGAAAAGTCGAACCAACTCAGCGTGCCTCCGGTGGCCAAGAGCTCGTGGATCATGCCGCCAAGCTGGGCAAACTGCACCGGTATCACCGCGACGGCCAGGGCAAAGAAAAGGCGGGCGCTTTTGGCGTCCTTCAAGCTCAGGCGGCAGACCACGCCCCCGCCCACCATGACTGCCATTAGACCCAGATAGATCCAGTTCCGCAGGGCCTCGTCGATATGCTCGATCCCCTGCAACAAATACAGCAAGCCCGATGCGGCCACCGCGCCGGCTCCAAGCCAGCGCGCCAGTCCCGCTAGTCGAGTCGTCGTCGGCACTTTCGGCTTCGACGGTTCCGGCGCAGGGCTTTCGGGAATAGGGATGTGGTCGGCCGTAGCCTCCCTTTTTGTCTCCACGACGGTCATGACTAGCCCTCCTTCTTGATCTCGTCCAACAGGGCCGAGAGGCGCTCAGTTTCCTCGGCCGTGCCCAACTCCCGCTCTAAGCGGTCCCCCGTGCACGACGCGGGACTGTCCAAATATTCATCCTGCACCACTGCCATTTCCCAACGGTCGAAGACATCTTCCGCATCGCTCATCAAGTGGGGGTCCGCCGAGGTCATGGCCTTGGCGTGGGCTGTACGGCTCGACAGTGTTGTGCGCTTAAGCTGTAGGTCGTCGAGCCGCGTTTCGACCGCGCCCAATTGGTCTTTCAGCTTTGCGGCCAGAGTTTCATGCCCGGCAAGCTGATCTGACACGCGGCTTTGCTCGGCTTTGGCCCTTTCCATGCGGCGCAGGCACTCCAGCGCCTGTTCCTCGTTCGCCTTGGCAAAACGGCGGGCCCGGTCGCGCCAGCGCTCCCCATCCGCGATAAGAGCGTCTCGACGCTCCTCAAGGCGGGCAATTTGTCCATTTACCCGGCCCAATTGCACCTTCAATTTGGCTGCAGTGCCGCGAATGTCTCGAATCATTTGATCTGCGACCGCCTCATGATTTTCCACCTTATTGACAAAGCTCTCAAAGCTCGCCCCTACCGAGGCCACCAATCGTTTCACCCTCATGATCAATCTCCTTAATTAAACATCGTTCAAAATAAAATATTGAACAACGTTCAATTTGTCAAGGCGATTTTTTTGACCTCACAAAAGAGGTGGATCTTGAGGGCCTTATGCAGGAATTATTTTATAAATTTCAATAATTTAAATATCGCGGGCGGCGATAAAAACCCGTACGGTTCGCCGTACGTCCTCTTCACTCGTAGCCCAGGAACACACGCTGATCCGGATGACCGGGCGGTCGAACCAACGGGACGCACCAACCCAGGCTTCTCCCGACGCGCGGACCCGCTCCACCAAGGCATCGGTGGCTTCCTGGTCGCCCACATCCAGCATAACCTGGTTAAAGACCACCTCGTTGATCACCTGAAATCCGGCCGCGGTAAGCTCCTGCGCAAATTGTTGGGCGCGCTCGTGCAGCGCCAGGATCAGACGGTCCACACCCGCGCGCCCCAGATATTTCAGGGCGGCCCAAAGGTCGATGGCTCGCGCCCGGCGGGACATTTCGGGTGTGTAAAGCATGCCGTCCCGCTGATCCGAGTACATGATGTAGGCACCGGAGTTTTGCAGCGCCTTGACCATGGCCTCCGGATCGGCGCAGAGGGAGATGCCGCTGTCATAGGGGGTGTTGAGGGTCTTGTGGCCGTCCAAGCTCCAGGACTGGGCCAGTTCGAGCCCGTCGGTGAGAAAGCGCCGATCCTGGCAGGCGGCGGCCCACAGACCGAAGGCACCATCAATATGGACCCATGCGCCTGCTTCGTTGGCTTTTTCGCATGCGGCCCGCAGGGGATCGAACGCACCCGAGTTCACATTCCCGGCTTGCAGAATCAAAATAGTCCGGCCGTCCAGGTCGGGTAGGTCCTCGGCATTTAGGCGCCCCTGATCATCGACCTTTACCCATTCGATGGCATCAGTCCCAAAGCCCAAGAGGGCGATGGCCTTCAGTACCGTGCTGTGGGCATGCCGGCCAGTGACAAGGCGCAAGGGCGGCCCCCCGGCCAGGCCCTGCCGATTTACATCCCAGCCCTGTCGTTGGCTCAGGCGCCAGCGGGCCGCCGCCAAGCCGCAGACGATTGCCAGGGAGGTACCGCTGACAAAGCCCGCAACCGTGTGGTCGGGCAGCCCGAGAAGCTGATTGATCCAGCGCTGACAGGTTTCCTCAAGCACCGCATTGGTGGGCGAGGTGGCATACAGGACTGCGTTTTGATCCCAACTATCCGCCAAAATCCGTGCTGCCAATGCCGCTGGGATCATGCCCCCATTGACCAGCCCGAAAAACCGTCCACCAACCTGAGACACAGTCGCCGGTGAGCCCAACTTGTGCAGCCGCTCTAATAGGGAATGGGCGTCCCCCATTTGATCGGGCAAGTCTTCTCGAAAGGCCTCTAGGGCGGCCACGGCCTCAGGGGTGGGCGCCACCTGCCGGTCATAGCTCTTTGCCAGATAGTCCCGCCCGAAGGCCAAGGCCACCTCGAAGAGGCTGCCATCTTCAAGTTGCTGTCGCATCTCTTGGTGCAGGCGTTCGCCCGTCGGCTTTGTCATGGTGGGGCTTTCGGGTGAATAGGGTCTAAAACCAGCTTGTGAAATCTCCTAGGGACTTTTTGGTCAGGGCCGCTTTGGGCACGGTCGCGTTGGCTGCGGCGTGGCCGGTGACGATGATCATGACTGCCTTTTCGTTCGATGGCCGGTCCAGCAGGTCGCGCAAAAAGCCCATGGGATTAGGTGTGTGTGTCAGGGTGGCCAAGCCCGCATTGTGCAGGGCGGTCAGCAAAAAACCGCAA
This sequence comes from Pseudomonadota bacterium, assembly GCA_039028695.1. Taxonomy (GTDB): domain Bacteria; phylum Pseudomonadota; class Alphaproteobacteria; order Kiloniellales; family Kiloniellaceae; genus JANQKX01. The sequence goes on along the minus strand of JBCCHN010000007.1, from coordinate 13,489 downwards.
GCTAGGCCCACGCTTTCATGAACGTAATAGTGCTTTTGGCGGGTGCCCTTTTCTGGGTCCAGACCATAGTTTTGCTGAAAGACCACGATCAAATAGGGCGCGGTCTCCAGAAAAGGCTTATTGGGGTCGGTGCCCAGCGGCGCCAGGTCATCCAGCCATTCCTGGCTTGCTTTACCGTCATAGAAAGCCCGTTCCTCCGCCTCGGCGGCCTCGCGGATCTGGCGCTTTAACGACCGGTCGGACACGACACAAAAGTGCCATGGTTGTTTGTTGGCACCCGAGGGCGCCCCGCCGGCGGTGCGCAGCGCCTCTTCAATCACCGCCCGCGCCACGGGTTGATCGGAAAAATCGCGGATGGTGCGGCGTGTCGCCATCATGGTCCGATGGTCTTTGGACCGCTTTAGGCGATCCGCCTCGCTGTGGTCGGGCAGACCGGGGAAAGGCTGTGGGTCAAAAGGATCTGGGGGGCCGCCTGACATGGCGCCTATTCCACGACCAAGCCGTCGCGGAAGACCACCATGCTGCCCGGCGCCATGACCTCCCAATCTTCGCCCTCCGTCAGGGGCTTGGTCGCGATAACGGTCACGATATCCTTGGGCGTGGTTTCCTTGGCAAAATCCACCGTCAGTTCCATGTCGATCAGGCTCGCCTCGCCAAAGGGCGCGCGCCGGGTCAGCCAGGTCAAATGGGTGCTGCAATAGCAGTAAAGATATTGGGAATCGCACAGCAACATATTGAAAGTGCCCAAGGCACCCAATTCATCGGCCAGTTTTTTAATGAAGCGCCTTAAGACCGCGCCCGAAGTCGGGGGCTCCGGATACTTGCCTCGGATGCGGTCTAAAAGCCAGCAAAAGGCGTGTTCGCTGTCCGTCGTGCCAATGGGTTTATAAAAATCCAGTGGCCAACCTTTGATGCCTTTGAGCTTGCCGTTGTGGGCAAAGGTCCAGCTGCGCCCCCAAAGCTCGCGGGTGAAGGGATGGGTATTGGCTAGGCAAACCCGACCGTTGGTGGCTTTGCGAATATGGCAGATCACATTCAGACTTTTGACCGAATGGACCCGCACCAGCTCGGCAATCTCGGAATCGCAACCCGGCCGCGGGTCGTGAAAGGAGCGGGATCCGCGCCCTTCGTAAAAAGCGATGCCCCAGCCGTCCCGGTGATGGCCGGTGCGCCCACCCCGCTGAATCAGCCCCGAAAAGCTGAAGCGGATATCGGTAGGGACGTTGCAGTTCATACCCAAAAGCTCGCACATGGGGTTGATTTTAAACCCTGGACGAGGCGCGGCAAGAGGCTTTGCGCCTTAATGCTCCTGCGCGGCGAGTTGTTCTCTCAGGGTTGCGATTTGTTGATCGAGTTGCATCAGCTCTTTTTTGTTGAGATCGATATTTCGCGTTAGTTGTCGGGATTTTTGCTCAAGATCGTGAGCGCGGCCGCCCGCCCGTTCCAAACCGTCCCGTGTCCGGCGGCCCTCGTGGTCGATCTCTTTGATGGCCGCCTCCAGGCTCATCCGATAGCGCAGGAGCCGGTCCAGCCGTGCCTTAAGGGCCGCAAAATCACCTGTCATCGAGGCGTTGTCCGGCCAGGCAGTAGGTCCAGTTCTCAAAAAGAAAGCCACCGTCAGCGGTTCGATAGGGTGCTGCGGCCTCGGTGATGAGGTTTTTGGCCGTTGCCTGCTCGGAGGGAGACAGCTGCTCGAAGTGATCTCTAAAATCCACTGAACAGTCCAGGCGATAGGCGAGGAAATCACCAATTGATGCAAAAAGATAGTTCACGGGCTGCCATTGGCCCTGCAGGTTCGAAAATCCGGCATCGGTGAACCGCCGGGAAAGTTGGTCGCTATCGTGCAAGGCAAAAGCGGAAAAAGTTGAAGGCTCGGCCCAGTCCTTGCCCTGGGTTCTTGCCATGACCTGGGCCGCCAAGCTTAGGGCGGGAACTTTTTCCGCCGGTCCTAGCACGGCAATGGCACACCACCCGCCAGGCCTTAGGGCGCGGTGAAACTGCGCGAGGGTATTGGCCAGGTCGGCCACGAACATTAGGCCCCAACGGCATAGGATAGCGTGAAAATTGTTTGCGGCCAACTGGGGCCGGTCCAGATCCATTTCTTCGAAGCGAACGCTTGTCGCTTCCCGCTCAGCTGCCCGACGTCGGGCCATCTTTAACATGTCACTGGAATAATCGGTGCCCAGGACAAAACCCTCCGGCCCCACAATTGATGCAACACTAAGCGCAGGCTCGCCAATGCCTGTTGCCGCATCGAGGACGACCTGACCGGGCCGGATCTGTGCCAACTGGATCAAAGTGTCGGTGACCGGTTGGCCGGCGGGACCTATCATCCCGAACCATTTTTCCCAACCCTCGGCGAAGGAATCAGTAGAGGTCATGGATCCTATTTAAGCGAATTGTCGCCACCATAACAATGCGCAAGCCACACCGGCGACAAAGCCGAACAGGGAAGGGCCGATTTGGTAAGCCTTGACGCGCGTCTGCCAGGCAACCAGAAATGTGATGAGACAAAGGCCCCAAAAACTGGCGGCTACCGCCAGGTCGGCGAGCGAGGCGCCGAACCCTGGCGTCGAAAGGGAGAGTGGACTCTGACCCAAGAGGTCGGTCTTGATGACCCATTGATTGGGCAGGCCGCTGAGGATCATTCGGTAATATCCGTAATAAATCTGCGGCGCCAAGATCGTGGCGCCCAGCCAAAGTGCGGTGGTGAGGCAGAGGTCAAAGAGCGTGGCCAATCCGCGCCAAGCCGCGCCTCGTGGCAGCAAGCGATGCAAAAAGAAGGACTTGCTTGCCGAAAGCCAAAAAAGGGCAAAGAGCAGGACGGTGGTCAGGGCGGCCAGCCCGGCGCTTTGTAAGGTGGTGAGGGTGAAAAAGCTGTCGCCGCTCAGTCCGTTCGGCCCGGCCGCGCTCAGCCACAGAGCCGGTTGGGCGAGCGTGACCAGAACCAACAGGCCGCTTCCCGCCAATCCCACCCAGCGAAGCCGCTGCATTGAAAAAAGCGTTCCAGCGCTTACCGGGCGACGCTGGTCGATCCGTTTCCATCCGGTCCAAAACAAGACCGCCCAGGCCACGGTCAGGCCATAAGAGAGAAAAAACCAGAAGACTGGCGGCAAACTGTCGCCCACGGCACGGCCCTTTTTCCTTTGTATCTTTCTTGGAAACGACCTTAAGGCAGACAGCGCGGCGGGCGCCCATTGTTCTTGGCCACATGCCCGCCCCAGGTGAGCAGAGTCTTGCTGCAGTCATCCCGATCGATGGCGACTTCGATCAGGGCCGGGCCGTCGTGGGATTGGGCCTCGGTCATGGCTTTTCTCAATTCACCATTTGTCTTGGCTTGCCACCCCCGGCCTTTCCCATCGCCTGCGTTGAAAACCTTCATCAATCCAGCGTAGTCCCAATTCTTGATATTGTTATAGGGGCCGTCATGGATTTCTACCTCGATGGTATAGCCGCCGTTGTTGATTAAAAAGATGATCGGCCGCGCCTCGTAACGTATCATGGTTGAGACCTCTTGCGCGGTCAGTTGGAAGGAACCATCGCCGATCAAGGCGACGACCCGTCGGTTCTCCGCACCCAAACAATATCCCAAAGTAGCCCCAACCGACCATCCGATCGAGCCGTACTGCATTTGGATCTCAAAGGCGCTACCCGTAGGCAAATTCAGGCGCATGCCGTTGAACCAGGAATCTCCCGTCTCGGCGATCACCCCGCTGTCGGATGTCAGCATCTCTTGTATATGGGCAAAAAGGCCCAGAGTCGTGAGCGGGGCATCCGCGGCACTGGTATCGGGCGGTGCAGTTATTTCATGAATGCGCTGATAGGCCGCGATAGAGGTTTTATTTGCTGCAAGCTTGGGGGCCAGGCCCGCCAAAAAATCAGATAAGTTGACCCGGTTATAGGATTGCCCCTTAATCAGGACGTTATCTGCATTCGCTACGATGGCCTTGGCTGGCTCGGCAAGCGCCGAGTGACCGGTCGTCGTGTAGTCGGTGAAAGTCGGTCCTGCAAAAAGGCACATGTCCGACGATTCGACTATTTCGCCACAACCGGGCGAACTCACGGGTCCCCAATAGGTGCCGATATAATTAGGGTGTTGCTCGTCCACGAAGCCCTTAGCATTGGGCATGGATGCAAAGGCATAACCGCTCTGCGCCGCGAGATCGGCAAAGGCCGATCTCGCTGTTTTGTTACGCAGCTTCACCCCGGCCACCAACACCGGTTTGGCCGCGCCATTGAGCTGGGCCTCCGCGTCTTCGATGGCGGCCGACAAAGCGTCCGGGTCGCTCGGCAATTCAGTGCGGAAACTTCGAGGGTTGGGGGCTGATACCGCCGCATTGGCAATGTTGCAGGCAATTTCCAGATAGACCGGTTTGCGTCGGCGCAAGGCCGCACCGATGGCGTAGTCGATCTGATAGGGGGCTTCCTTGGGGTGGTGAATGATCGTAGCTTCGGCGGTCACCCGGGCGAAAATTTCCCGTTGATATTCGTAGTCCACCTTGCCCAAGGTGTGGTGTAGCAGCTCGTACTCCGCCGCAGAGTTGGTGTTGGGGCCGCCGGATATGGCAATCAGCGGCAGGTCTTCCGCATAAGCACCGGCCACAGCGTTCAGCAAGCTCAGGCCGCCCACGCTATAGGTGACAAAAACCGCTGCCGCGCCGCCCGTGGCTCGGGCATAGCCGTCGGCGGCATAGCCGGCATTCAGCTCGTTGCAACAGGAAATCATGGTCAGGTCCTGGTGTTTGAGAACCTCATCGAGCAACACCAGGTTATAATCTCCGGGTACAGCGAAGTAATGCCGCATGCCGATTTGCCGCATGCGGGCAGCCAAATATTGGCCGACGGTCCATATTTTGGAGTCTGTCATATCGCTGGATGCCCCTGTGCCCAATCCATAATCACAGGCAGCTTCGCATCTTATGGGGTTCATTTCAAACCGCGTTGGCGGAGCGCTGGACTTCGCGCTACCACACCTGCCGACCGCCTACGGTCTTAGGATCCTATCAACAAATATGCAGCCGATTGTCACGGCGGCGGGAAAGGGTTAGACCAGGTTGATCAAAGAATTTGTGCGGCGGGCGGAGGTGCTTGGTCATGAAAAAGCTGATTTGGGCCATTGTTCCCTTGCTGGTCGGCTGCGCGCAGGCTCGCGACGTGGTTTTTCCCACCGGACAGTTTGGTCAGCACCTAAGTTGTGATGGAACCACCCAGTCCATGGGTCATTGCCACAAAAAAGCGGCTGAAGTCTGCATCCAAGGATATGATGTGGTGGACGAGAATGGCCGTCCACGCACTCAGGAGTATAGCGGCAGTGCCAGTGGCGATCGTGTGCGAAATGTACGCGGGGGCTATGTGGACACCTCCGGCCGGACGGTGACCCGTGATCTCTATGTGGTTTGCAGGTAGGGGTAAAAGATCTTGATACCATTCCTTCCTGGTTTGCCCCGCGGGTGACGGTATGAGCGGCAGCGAGAACCAGCCGGTACGATCGCGGGTTGTTGGTGGCTCGCGCGAACGTTTGGACAGCCCGCTCATTGGAATTGCCTTGATGGTTATCGGTATCTTGTTACTCGGGATCAACGACGCGCTGATCAAGGTTATGGTCGAGCGCCATCCCTTGGGTCAGATGATCTTCATGCGGGGTTTTTTTGCTCTCTTCCCCATGGCCTGGCTGGTCTGGCGGGCTGGTGGGTGGCAGACCTTGGCGTGGCGCAGCATCTCAGGACAAATTGGGTGTGCCCTGTTGCTGACCTTAGCGCTTTTTCTTTTTGTCTATTCCCTCTCGATCCTGCCCCTGGGGCTAGCGACCATCATGGTATACACCAACCCTATCATGGTGGCTGCCTTGGCCCCCTTTGTATTGGGCGAGAAAGTGGGCTGGCGCCGTTGGTCAGCGGTGGTGCTCGGTTTTGCTGGAGCGGCCTTGGTATTTTTCCCGGCAGACTCCCATCTGGTTTGGGGGCTTTTCTTGCCCTTGTCGGTGGCCCTTCTGTCGGCACTCAGGGATCTCTTAATCCGCCTCCTGGTCCGCAGCGAGACCTCCATATCAATATTCGCCAGCGCCCATATCATGGTGATGGTTGTGGCTGCTTGCACGCTGGTGGGAGGCTGGGTGCCCCTTACGATGGAAGAAATCGCATTGCTTGCTATTAATGGGCTGGTCTTTTGCTTTGCGATCTATTTTATGACCGAGTCTTTCCGCTATGCCGAGGCGAGCCTTGTCTCTCCCTTCAAATACATCGGCGTTGTCGTGGGCCTGCTCTTGGGCTTTGCTTTTTGGGATGAAGTGCCGTCCGACTTAGCCTTGATCGGGGCGGCGGTCATCGTAGCCAGCGGGCTTTTTATCTCCTTCCGGGAACGGCGCCATGCCCAAGTCGCCGACTTAGGGGAGAAGGACACCTAACCTAGATCGCGGGACTTCGGTTCGTAGACGCGCAGCTGTCTCGTTAAGATCGCTCCGGTAAAAAAATGGCGCCTGAACGATTTCATTTCAGGCGCCATTCTCATTTAAATCTGCGGCCAGTCTCTGGGAGCGGGCAAGTTTGCGATGACGACTGCAAGCGATTCCTATCAATCGGGAAAATGCTCACCAAAGAGCCGTCTTTCATGTTTCTTGACGACAAATCACGAGGCTTTTGAATAAGCTTCAATCAGTCGTAAAAAGTTCGTTTTCGCTTCTTCGTTCGGGAGCGAATTGATGGCCTTCGCCAATTGAATCGTTCGCCGACTCATGGGCGCTTCGCCGGCGCCCTTTTTCGATTTGTTGTCTTCCAGGCCCTCGAAAAATAAATCGACCGGTGTATCGAGAATCAGACTTATATCCCACAACCGGCTGCTGCCAATGCGGTTTGACCCGTTCTCATATTTTTGGATTTGTTGAAAGCTTAGACCCAGTGCATTACCCAAACTGGTCTGGCTCATACCTTTTGCCATACGTGCCGCGCGAACCCGGCGGCCCACATGCACATCTGTTGGATGCGGCATTTTTATATCTCCCACCGATTTTTGAAGGTCAGGTCCCTATTCGTGGGATTTTCACCAACCTTTCTAACATGGGTTATCGCAAACGGATCCCTTATCCCCTTGCCAATTTAAGCATGGTCTACTCATACGATTAATTCAAGCATTTAATGGCGTCTAAATTTGGCGAAGGGGAGTACCAGAATGGTTCACTCGTTATGAGAAGTAGTTCGTAAATTGCGCAGCTAAATCGAGAGCCACGTCGGGGGAGCTGGTGTTAGGATCGTGCCATCTGCCGTCAACTCGGCACCGTCTTTTAGGTATTGCAGGCGAAGCAATGCCAGTCCCTGTTTTGAGGTTGCAGAAAACAAGGTACCCGCATCCTTGCCATTGGCCATGATCCGCGTTCCCGGGGCGGGAGGGGGGTGCTGGAACGTCACAGGAAGCAGACGTTTCTTAATAAGTGCCCGATACTTAGTGCGTGCGGTCAGCTCCTGGCCCATGAAACAGCCTTTTTTAAAATCCACGCCGTTGAGTTCTTCAAACCCGTTTTCCAATAGGATGGATTTCTCGATTTCCATATCTCGACTGCCGTCCGGGACCCCCAGCGAAATGCGCAGCTCGTCATAGCACTCGCGTTGTGTGATTGGCAGATCCACTTTTTTGAGCAGCCGGTCAGCTTGATCCCTCAAGAGGTGCATCCTGGCACCCAGTTCGGGCAAACGTGGGTCGGTAAAGGCAATCCCGGCAAACTTGTCCTCTATTTTAAGTATTATTGTTTGGCCGGCCTGAGGCGTTAATCCCATACTGGAAAGAGCGTTCGGCCCGTGCACTGCGGCGACCAAAAATTGATCGCTGGCATCGGCCAACGCCACATCAGCGCGGAGCTTGTATCGGCTTAGGCGCTTAGCGAGATCTAGTGATCGCTCCCTTTCACATTCGAGGAGGATATCAGCCGGTTCCTCGTCCGAAAGGCTGCCATCTGGCGCCTGCGTCATGAAAAACTCGTGCAGGAATTTACCCTGAGGGGTCAGAAAGGCGGACCAGAGACTATTTTCATCCGTCAATTTAGTGGTGTCGTTGGAGATAATACCTTGCAAAAATTGCTTAAGGTCCGCACCGCCCGCCCGTAAGACGCCGCGATGCTCCAGGAGAGTGATAGACGTAGTCGGCATTTTTTGTCTCTCTTGGCCTTATAAGAGGTGGTTGCACAGCTTATCAGATGAGCGGCTGGCGCCGGTCTTTCAAGGCGCTAACCTTGTTCTTTAGGAATTCTCGTCATGCTTTTGTTTGGGTCCTCCCGTAATGAGTCTGGCAGGTTGTCCATGACCTCTCCTAGGGTCAAATCGGCAAGGTCCGCGGCTTCGCAAACCCTGACCCAAGGCCCCCGTGGGGAGGATCGGATGGGATTGGATGCCGTGGAAAAAAGGGCAATCGTCGGGGCGCCTGCGGCGGCAACCAGCTGAGTGGGACCAGTATCATTGCCCACCGCCACGGCCGCGGATCGAGCCATGACCGCCAAATCCTCCAGGCTGGTGTCGCCACAAAGATCTCTCGCCTTGGGGCAGACGCGCTTGATGAGTTCAATTTCGGGGCGTTCCTCGTCTCGACCGATTAACAGTGGTGTCACGCCGCGGGTCGCCAGGGCGGCGGCCAGCTTGGCGTACTGCTTTGGGGGCCAGCGCTTGACAGGATGTTTCGGGGAACTGCCGGGAATCAGCATGGCATAGCGTGCTGGCAATTGAAGGCGTTCCAGATTAGCCGTGATGTAACTTAAGTCTGGATACGGCGCCCTTTCGACTCCGACCATGGCCAGTTGCTCGGCTTCCCGGTCTTCAATATGGATGGGGTGGTCCAGAGGCGGCTGATAGCGGTGAGAGGCTTCCGGTGCAACGCCGACCCATTCCGGTACCCGCTTTCCCAATAGCCTTAAGTAAAGGCGAGTCCGGTCCGAACGTTGCAGGTCATAGACCCTTTGAAAATCTTCTACCTGCAGTTCTCGAATCAAGCGCCACCAAAGGTCCGGCCGCAGCCACCTTGGGCGTTCATCCAGCCAAATTTCGTCGAAGCACCCTGACTGTTTAGCCATGCGGCCGAAGGGCGCCGTCGTCAAGAGGGTAATTTTAGCGCTATCGTGATGCGCTCGGATAGCCTGGAACGAGGCGATGGAATGAATAAAATCGCCGAGCGCGGAGTGCTTAATAACAAGTATGCGATCCAAGGCGGGCACAGAGATCTTTCTTCCTGAGTCAAGCCGCGGCCGTAACCGGCTGCACGTGAATGCAAGGGCTTTACATGAAATTAAAGCGGGGACAAGTGCGCCAAAGGGGATCGAATGATGACGTTCTCCTACTCACTGCCCGTCCGGGGTCCGATAATTTTGCACTTGCCGTCCGGTCAATCCGGCCAAGTAGCCAACTGCGGTTGCCACATCCCGAAGGCCGGTCCGCAAGCGAGTTTTGGAAGTCACAAGTCCAACCAAGACCTTAACAGTGCCAGTTAAAGTCTTGAAAAAGGACTTATTCAAGAAATAAAGGGCGGTCGCAGTTCGGGAATGACGATGACGGAATTTGGCTACATTAGCGATTCCACCGCTATAGGATCGGCTAAGTCGGCCCGAAAGATTTAAACGATCCGCCACGACGGCCTCATAGGCCAAAGCCTCGGCGCACCATATTGCCCGTTGCCCTTGATGCTCTACTAGGCGATCAAAAAAGTCATGATCCTCTCCGGCAATGAACTGGAAATAGGGATCGAAGCGAAGGTCATACCGTTTGACCTCAGCCAGATGGAAGAGGACGTTGCCGGCATTTACATGGGTGACCGGGGTGCCGGACGGATGGTTGCTCTTGGGGCGAGCCTGTGACAAGTCAAAGTGAGCAAGGTCTTCCCAGGGCACTTGGATCACCGGAGCTTGCACGATTTTAGCTTGGAAACGGGCTTGCGCCGCTAACAAGGTCGCCAGCCAGTCCCGATCGGGGAACTCATCATCGTCCATGAAGGCGAGCCATTCTGTGCCCCGTGCAATCGCTTCTTTCAGGCAGCGATTCCGCACCTGGCTTAGACCTCGTTCCGGTTCAACGACATAGTGACATTCCAGGTGCCGTCCGACAGGCGAGGCCTCAAAGATCGCTCGGGCGCTTTCCTTTTCATCGTTGTCGACCACAATAAGGATCACCCGGTAGCTGTCCGGCAGTCGGATATTGCTTAGCTGATTTAAGCAGTGACCTAACATCTTGGGGCGCATGTAGGTGGCCACACAGATGGCAACAGTCGGTGAATCCGGTTGTGCGCAATCCTCATCGATCGCGTCATGCTGTGAAATAGACACGTCAATCTTTTCCCGTCACCGAGGGTCCCTGATCCTCTTGAGATTCGCAGACCGGATGCCGAAGACGTCATACATCAGGATTGGATCCTATGCAAAAGCGGGCTTGCCGCCATGCCTGGAAATAGACATCCTAGTGTGACCTTGAGCGCCGAAAAAAGAAAAGGTATTGGGCAATGGCTAAGAGCTTCGATTTGATCATCAAAGGCGGGTCGGTTTTTACGCCTGCCGGTCTGGTTGACACAGACGTGGGAGTGCGTCAGGGGCGAATCGTGGCTTTCGGGACGCTCTCTGATTCCACTGCAGACCAGGTTTTGCCGGCTGCTGGCCTCACAGTATTGCCCGGTGTCATCGATTCCCAGGTTCATTTCCGCGAGCCGGGGCTGGAACACAAGGAGGACTTGGCCAGCGGTAGTCTTGCCGCTGTATTGGGCGGTGTCACTGCATTCTTCGAAATGCCCAACACCAATCCCAACACATTGGATGGGAATGATCTAGCCAATAAGCTGGAGCGTGCGCGTGGCCGCGCTTGGTGTGATCACGCTTTTTTCATCGGTGCGGCCGAGGAAAATGTGGACGATCTGGCTGAGTTAGAGCTTTTGCCCGGCTGTTCCGGCGTCAAGGTCTTCATGGGGTCCTCCACTGGTTCTCTTTTGGTGGACGACCCGTGTCTTCTCGAGCGGGTTCTTCGAAACGGCCGACGTCGGGTCGCCATCCATTCCGAGGACGAGGCTCGATTGCGAGAACGCTTCGATCTTGTGCGTGACTCTGGCGATCCGGGACAACATCCCCATTGGCGCGACGTAGAAACGGCGATTTTATCCACCAAACGCTTGCTGGGCTTGGCTCGTGCCACAGGACGTCGGGTGCATGTTCTACATATCTCCACCGCCGATGAATTACCTCTGCTCGCGGCCTGTCGGGATATTGCAACGGTTGAGGCGACCCCTCAGCATCTCACCTTGACGGCGCCCGAGTGTTACGAACAGCACGGCAGCTTCGCCCAAATGAACCCGCCGATTCGCGAGGCTCGCCACCGAGAAGGCCTGTGGCAAGCGGTAACCGATGGCCTGGTGGATGTGGTGGGCTCGGACCATGCGCCCCATACCCGCGAGGAAAAAGCGGCAACCTATCCGAAAACCCCCTCGGGCATTCCCGGCGTGCAGACGCTTTTGCCCCTCTTGTTGGATCACGTCCACGCTGGGCGTCTCAGCCTAGCCCGTCTGGTGGATCTCACCTCGGCGGGTGTGAACCGGATCTTCAATCTTGCTGGCAAGGGTCGCATTGCTTTGGGCTATGACGGAGACTTTACCCTCGTCGACTTGCAAGCGCGGCAAAGCATTGCCGCAGATTGGCTGGCCTCCAAGTGCGGTTGGTCACCATTTGAGGGCAAAGAGATTCATGGGTGGCCCATGGCAACTGTCATTCGTGGCCATGTAGTCATGCGGGACGGCGAAGTGCTTGGCGAGCCTTTGGGCGAACCGGTGCGTTTCCAAGAGACGCTGCCAGAACAATCCTAAAGCCATAGTGTCCCCGACTGATGGGAGGGGAGATCCTGCCCCTGGATGAATAGGGTCGGGCTCCGATTTACAGATCTTGAAAGCCCCACTACTGTGGCTTTGCTAGGTCATTGGGGTGGTGAAATGGTGCAGCGGTACGGCTCATGAACGGGGCACTGTGGGGTAGTGTGAGCGCTGCGGGCTGGGGCACGGCCGATTTCATGGCCCGCTTCAGCACGCGGGCTTTGGACGCCCGAAGTGCCTATGCCTTTGTGCTTTTGATCGGCAGTCTAGTCCTGACTGTCTGGGTTTTTGCCACCGGCCTTAGCCTTACCTGGTCCTGGCCGGGTCTGGGGTTGGCGCTGTTCCATGGCATTTCCATCCCCCTGATGTCCGTGCTGCTTTACGCGGGTCTCGCCAGGGGACCGGTGAGCCTGGTCGCTCCTATCGTAGCGGCACACCCGGTATTGGTCGTTCTGTTTCACGTGGCGCTGGGTCAGCGGCCTGGCGGGCTCGACTGGCTGGCCATGGCGGCTGTTGTGATAGGGGTTTTGCTTATTGCCCGAGGGGCCGAGGCATCCGAGCCCGTGTCAGAGGCGCCTGCACATGAGCAAACGGCCCGAGGTGCTCGGTCCAAACGGAACACAACCATCGCCATCGCCGTGGGGGCTTGCATCGCCTATGCGGCTCTTATCCTCTCTGGGCAAGCAGCGGTTCCTTACCTGGGCGAAGTCCAGACAACCTGGCTGGGGCGCCTGATAGGTCTGTCGGTATTACTGCTGCTTTTTGCCGTTCGGAGCGAACGACCCAATTGGCCCCTGCGCTGGCTTCCTTTTTTGTGTCTGCAAGGTCTGCTGGATATGGCAGGATATCTGGCCCTCCTCGCTGGTAGCCATGGTCATGATCCAGCCATCACAGCGGTGGTGGCATCGACTTTCGGAGTTGTGACGGTCCTTCTTGCCCGGGTGGTGCTGAAGGAGACCATAAAGGGCTTGCAGTGGGCGGCACTCGTCCTGGTTTTCGGCGGGGTGGCGGTGCTCGCAGGGCATGCTTAAGCACCCTTTATTGTCACCGGTACAAAGGAAAGCTAGGCATCAAAAAAGCCGAGCCCTAAAGTGGAGCGCCAAACCTAATTTTTGGGCTTGACTTCTTGTCTATTCGCCAAGACCAACTGCGATGCCAAATTCCCATGATTGATTGCGATGACTGAGAACGCGCAGAAGGATAAGGACCCGACGGCGGCGGTCGGCGTTTTGCCTTTAACGGTTTTGTCGGCGGGATTAAGCGCCAGCTTGATCGGTTTTGGCAGTTCGGTTGCTATCATTCTCGAGGCGGCGCAGGCGGTTGGGGCGAACCGGGCGGAGATGGTGTCCTGGGTGGGTTCTCTCTGCTTGGGCATTGCTCTGACCAGTCTTTATTTGAGTTGGCGCTTCAAGATGCCAGTGGTCACGGCCTGGTCCACGCCCGGTGCGGCGGTGATTGCCACCAGCGCCGCCGGGGTGGGCATGGGACCGGCCACGGCGGCCTTTTTCTTTGCCGCTCTCTTGGTCGTGGTGACCACGGCCATTCGGCCCTTGAGCCGTCTTGTGGGGCGCCTGCCCAAGGCCATCGCGGCGGGCATGTTGGCGGGCATTCTTTTCCGTTTCTGCCTGAGCATCGTCGGGGCCGCCGAGGCCGCTCCGGTTTTTGTCCTGGCTTTGGT